>CAZGJP010000010.1:0-12194 GCA_964526605.1 uncultured Lentisphaera sp. | reverse complement strand
AGCATCCCCTGTTGTAGTATGCATCCTTGCAGGGCCAGCCGCTTTCGAGGACTTCCGTCCAGACCGCCAGATCATTTCTCCATGCCGCGATTTGTCCGGTCGACATTTTGGACAAGACCAGCAAGGCCATGCCGAAGACCAGTGCGGAGGCTGCGGCTCCCAGCCTCCCTCTTGCGAATTTCGCCAAAAGCCCGGCGAAGAGGATGAACAGCGGCATGGTTGAAATGTAGCTATATCTGTCCGCCGCGAACTGTATTCCACTCTGGCTCAGACCCGATACGGGAAGCAGGATGATTACGAACGAGAACCATGCGAGGGAAATCAACCTCAATCGGGGCAGCAGAAAAACGAGAATTATGGAGACGAAGAACGATATCTGGGCCATGACGATCATCTCCATCGAGCGCAACTCGATACAGGCAAGAGGATATAGAGGCGACAACTTGGTCGGGATCAAGGTCTTCCATAGGTAGAAAGAGGGACTACTTGCGGCCAGGACAAGTCTCCTCCCAACGCCGAATTCCGACAAGGGGGGCATGCCGCCGGAGCGCGCCGACAACGCAAGGACCGCGAAAATCGCGGACAAGACGAAGAAGGGGGCTTTCTCCAAGATCAGCGGCCTGTTTCTCTGGGGACGGCGGAAGGCGAAGTCTGAAAAAAGGAGTATCATGGGATATGTAATCGCCCAAGCACGGCAGAGAAACGAAAGCAGGCAGAAAAGAAAAGCCGCAACCAGGCTGCATGGAAATAACGACGAGGCCTTCTTTCCACAACCATGCAAATCGTCCTCGATGTGCTTCAGGTAGAAAATGAACGAGATTTGCAGGAATATCGCGCAGAGAATGTCCCCGCGGGTGGATATCCACGCAACCGTCTCGGTCCGCAGGGGATGGCATGCGAAGAGCAAGGCCGCCACCAACGACGCCGGCGCAACATGGCCCCGGTTAAGTCCGCAAAAGCCGAGAACCCTGGTGCATAGCAGGAAGAATATGGACGATGCGATTCCATGCAAGACCAGATTCGTCAGATGATAGCCGAACGGATCGTCCCCCCAGAAATGGAAATCCACGGCGACCGAAAGCCAGACCAGAGGAAAATAGTTCTCGTGCTCGAGCGACCTGAAGAAGAACAGTATGTTCTCCAGCGACAGGCTCCGCATCGCCGGATTGCCGACGAAATTGCGATGGTCGTCCCAGACGAAGCCGCAGGCGAGGGTTCCGCCGAAGACCAGGATGGCGAAGACAAACACGAAAGACGATAAGGCCACGTTTCTCTTCATGGGAAAAGCCGGAATCCATTTTTCTCGAAGTCTACCACGCGAAGGCCGAAAATCCACCCGGAGACTGGAATGGCACGGACGCTGGGCAGTGCAAGCTGGTCAGCCCGAGCAGATCATCGCCATGGTCTGGATCAGTTCTCCGTATGTGTATGGCTTGGGAAGTATGGCGGCGAATCTCTCCCTGACTTCCCTGGATACGGATTCGCAGTAGCCGCTCGACAGGACAGCCTTTACTTCCGGATCCAGCCTGGAGAGTTCCTCGAAGCATTCGATGCCTCCGACCTTGCCCCCGATGACCAGGTCCAGAATGACCGCGTCGAACTTTGCGCCCGCCTTCATCGCAGCCTTGTATTCGAGGATGGCGAGGCCCTCGTTCCCAACCGCAGTTACCACGCATCCGTTCCGCTCGAGAAGAGCCGTCAGCATCCTCGCGACAGGCTTTTCGTCCTCCAGTATCAGTATTCTCCTGCCATCGAGCGACTTGGAAAAAGCCTCCATCTCGGACGTGTCAAGCAGGCTGCGCCGGCCGCCGGCCTCGCCGCGCGGAACGGAGTCGGCGAGTCTGGAGCACAGCTCCTTGGCCTCTATGCATGCAGCCTCGCTGTCCTCGAGGAGCTTGGCCACCTCTCCACCCCCCAGTATTGATCGGGCCTGCCCGATGTTGACGAGGGTGCCTGTGAGCAGTCTCTCCATCCTCTCTGGAATTCCGATATCGGTCTCACCCTTGAAATTTTCCTTCATGTCTTTCTCCTCTTTTTCCTGTCGAAAAGCGATTTCATCGAGAATACAGGTTTCGAATCATGGACAGCTCCTATCATCCCGTCGCCGCTGAGACCGAGCTTGTCCAGCCGGGGGATCGGCTTTGTGTCGGTTTCGGTGGCCACCATGTCCCACTGAGTCTCGTATATCCTGTCCTTCTCGGTCTCCGCATTGTGGAAGTTCACCGCGGAGATGAAGTCTCCTAGCGAGGGGCGGCGCGCCGGATCGGTAGACAGCATTCTGGAGACCACGTCGGCGATCTTGCGCGGAATTTCCTCCCTGATCTTGTCCGGCGCATCCGGGCGTCTGTATCTCACATGCTGGCAATCCCTCCCCTCGTGTTGCGGAACCCTCGAGAAAACGGCCTCCTCGCGGCTGTCCCCGCCGAACGGCTGCCTGCCAGTCAGCAGGAAATACGCAAGGACCGCGAAACCGAACACGTCTCCGAACTTATCCTCCTTGCGCGTCTCGATCTTCTCCGGGCTCATGTATTCGAAAGGAATCAGATCGTGACGCCAGTCGTTGATGGAGCAATTCCCGTGGAGAAAGCGCGAGAGGAAGAAATTCTTCAGCCTTACGTTACCGCGCGCGTCCACATGCACGTTGGCGGGACATACGCTGTGGTGGACTATTCCACGGTGGTGCGCGGTGGCGAGCCCGAGGGCGGCCTTCTGGAGAAGCTCCAAAACAAGGACCACGTCGAGAAGCCCCTGTTCGGAGGGCTTGTACCCCGAAAAATCGAATCCATCCATCATCGGACTGCCCACGACGAAATGTCCGTCCACCATCCAGCGTCCGCTGACCGGACAGATGTTCGGATGCGTCAGATTTGATATCTTGTCCAGCTCGTCTTCGGCGGCGGCAACAACGTCGCCGATGCGGCATTGCTGGCACTTCTCCCCGTCCGAACAGAGCAGGGTCGTGTATATGTTGTTCTTCGCGTCGAAGCCGTCGTATGCGCTGAAGCATCCCGTCCTGCCGAGAGGCCTGTCCAGACGCAGATGCCCGAGCACGGCCGGGGAGAAGAGCTCGGTGGCGCAGCCCGGACATTTGAACGGGGATAGCGGCTCGAGGTCGGAGACGTCGAGAGTTGCGTTGCAAGTCCCGCACAATGTCTTCGCCAGCCTTTTCATTTGGCCCCCGATGTTCTGGCCATGAAGTTGGATATTATTGCGATGGTCTCCTCCGGTTCGTCCTCGTAGAGGAAGTGCCCGGCGCCCCTCAGCTTGTTGCATTCGGCCTCGGGATAGTATTGCATCCAGCGTTTCAGAAATCTCTTCTTGAAGCACCAGTCCTTCATCCCCCAGAGAACGCATACGGGACGCTCCCTGAAGACCCAGAGGCAATGCTCGAGCTGGACGAGAAGCTCGTATGACTGGTCCTCCGGCCACATGGGTATATCCTGCACGAAGCGGTATATGCCAGTCCGCGACGACGGCGTCGGGAAGGGAAACAGATATGCGTCCTTGACCCGCCTTTCCATAGGCTTGACCGTCGTCATGAAGGTCGCGAATCTCGCGAAGAGGTTCATCCGCCTGATAAGGAAGTCGCTGATCAACGGCATCCTGCAGAGTTTGAGACGGAACGGCATCCAGTCGAAGGTGAATGCCGCCGTGTTGGATATTATCAGGCTCCTTATCTTGTCCGGATGGCGCTCGGCATAGCCGAATCCGACGGGACCGCCCCAGTCGTGCATGAGCAGTGTCATCCTCTCTATCTTGAGCGATTCGAGAAACTCGTCCAGATTGTCTATGTGCGTCTCGAGCCTGTATTGGAAGCCCTCGGGCTTGTCGGAGAGCCCGAAGCCGATGTGGTCGGGGGCTATTATCCTGTATCTGCCGGCAAGCGCCGATATCAGCCTCCTGAAAAGAAAAGACCAGCTGGGGTTGCCGTGCAGCATGACCACCACCTCTCCCTCTCCCTCGTCGACATAGTGGTACTTGAGTCCGCTCTTCAGCACATGGTAGTTCTCGCGGAAGGGATAGATGTCCTTTATTTCGTCAATGCTCTTCACCACTCCACCCCGATCATTGTGCAGTTTATCCCGCTTCCGATCCCGAGAAGGGCCACCTTGCAGCCTGGGCTGGTCCGGCCGCTTTCCTCGGCAAGGGCGAGCGTGGCCGGGCACGACACCGACCCCATGTTGCCATGTCTCTCGATGGAGGGGAAGTCCTTTTCGGGCGGGATCCCGAGCCTCTCGAAGAGCATCTTCCTGTGGGCAGAGCCAACCTGATGTGTGCAGACGAGGTCCGGCGTGGAGTTGTCCCACGACAGCTCCCGCTTGAAGTTCTCCCAATTGTCGGCCGCCGCCTCGACACCCTTGAGCATGAGGGTCTCCGAATCGGTGTTCATGAAGATGCTCGAGCCGTCGAGCATTCCTGCGTCTCCGCTGCCTCTGCAGAGCGAATTGTGTTCGGTGTATGCTCCGGACTTCTCCCCGATGATCCTGTGGGCTCCGGGGGACGTCTCCGCGGAGGAGATTATCGCGGCGAAGGAACCCGATCCGATAGTCAGCGAGGAGAAATGTCTCTTCACTCCGGCCCGCGTGATGTTCTTGTCGCCGTTGAGAAGCGATATCGTGCTCTCGAGGAGGGCGCGGCTGCTCTCGCCCGCGACGAGCATCCCGGCCTCGATCCTGCCGCTCTCTATCATTTCCGCGACCAGGATGATTCCAGTGAGCACGCCAAGGCAGGCGTTTGAGACGTCGAAGACCAGGGCGTCCTTGGGCAGCCCCAGCGCCTGATGCACCACCGTCGCAGTGGCCGGCTCCAGGAAGTCGCGGCATACCGAACACATCGCCAGGCACTTGATCTTGTCCACCGGAACGGAAGTCATGGACAGCGCCTTCCTGCCGGCGGTGATCGCCGCGTCGCTGGGTCTCTGGCCCCGGGGCCAGAGCCGCCTCTCCTTGATCCCGGTCATCAGCTCGAGCCGCCCCTCAGGAAGCTTCAAACGGGAATACAGCGGGGAGAGCATTTCCTCTATCTTCGAGGAACTCAGCAGCTCGGGCGCCTCGGCGAAGGCAAGCGTTTCCAACATCGTCTTTTCATACAGCATGGGAGAAGGCGGTTAGATTTCGTCCACGAATTTCCTTATTCTCCTCATCGCCTCGGCGATGTCCTCGTAGGATGCCGCGTAGGCGCAACGCACATGCCCCTCGCCAGACTTCCCGAAGGCGCAGCCCGGAACGACGGCAACCCTCTGAGACTCCAGAAAGCGTCTGGCAAAATCGACAGAGGAAAGCCCCGTGTTCCGCACCGACGGGAACGCATAGAACGCCCCTCTCGGCATGAAGCAGTCAAGCCCGGCCTCGTTGAGCAGTCCAACGATGAGGTCGCGCCTGCGCCTGTATTCGTCCTTCATCCTGAGCATCTCCTTGCGGCCGCCGCGGAGCGCTTCGAGCGCAGCCTCCTGCGCCAAGGTCGGCGCGCAGAGCATCGAATACTGGTGTATCTTCATCATGGTGTCTATGATGTCGAACGGACCGCATGCGTAGCCAAGACGGAAACCAGTCATGGCGAAAGCCTTGGAGAAGCCATGCAGGAAGACAGTCCTATCCTTCATTCCCGGCAGCGACGCTATCGAACAGTGCTCCCCCTCGTAGGTCAGTTCCGAATATATCTCGTCGGTTATGACCGCGACATCGCGGTTCTTCGCGATTTTCGCAATGTCCGAAAGGGTCTTCATGTCCATCGCAGCGCCAGTCGGATTGCATGGGAAGTTCAACAGGATGGCCTTGGTGCGCGGGCTTATGAGCTTTTCGAGTTTGGCCGGATCAGGGACGAAATCCCGCGACCTGTCGGTCTCGAGCAGCACCGGCACGCCGTGGGCCATGATTATCTCCGAGCGGTAGGACACGTAGCATGGCTCATGGTAGATTATCTCGTCTCCGGGATTGATGAGTGCCCTGAGAACCAGATCCAGCGCTTCGCTCACGCCCACCGTGATTATGCACTCCTTCACGGGATCGTATTCGACGCCATAGTTTCTGGCCAGATACTTGCACACTTCCTTTCTGAGGGAGAGCATGCCGAGGTTGGACGTGTAGCTAGTGTGCCCCTTCTCTATGCCGAAGACGGCCGACTCTCTTATCGTCCATGGGGTCACGAAGTCAGGCTCGCCTATCCCCAGCGAGATGACGTTGTCCATGTTGTTGACCAGCTCGAAGAAGTCGCGTATTCCACTCTTCGGGAGCGAAACGACGTGACTTGCCAGCCGCGATCTTTCAAGGGGAGACTTTGAGCCTTTCATACTCCTCCTCGTCGTCGAGAATCCTGCCAGCCGTCTTGTAGCGCTTCAGCAGGAAGCATGTGTTTGTGGACAGCACTCCGTCTATGGGCGCGAGCTTGCTCGCCACGAAGCTGGCCACCTCGTGCAGGCTATCTCCCTGGAGTTCGAGTTCGAGGTCGAAGGAGCCGGAAACCAGATTGACAGACACCACCTCCGGAAACTTGCTTATCCGGCGGGCCACCTTGTCGAAGCCGCCCTCCCTTTCGGGGCGGACCTTCACCTCGATTATGGCCCGGACGCTGCCCTCTCCGCTGTCGGGACAGTTGACTATGGCCTGGTAGCCCCTTATCACGCCGGCCTTCTCCAGCCTCCTTATCTCCCTCTCCACGTCGGCGGGGCGGGATCCTATCCTCTTCCCTATCTCCTCGGCGCTCATCCGCGCGTTCTCCGACAGACATCTCAAAAGCGCTTCTTTCATGGTTTCTTCGTGTTGTTTTGTTTTTAATGGCAGTCCGCGAATATACCATGCCAAACGCATTTTGCCACGGCGGACCTTTTGCAAACCCAAGGGATGGCCCGGGACATTGCGCGCAAGATGGAAGATGTTTCCTTGAAATCAGCGGCAAAAGCAGTATATTCAGGCATGTTGTTCGCTCAAACCCGGCAGCCCCTGAATACCAGATGACGGGCCGATTGGCTCGCGGGAGAAAGTATGAAGCCAGGAATGATAGCATTGTTTTGTGCGGCATGTGTTTTTTCCAGCGATGTTGAATGCCAGTCCCAGGAGAAGGACATCCTCGAGGCGATAAAGGCCGAGGATACGGCAAAAATCGAATCGCTTGTGAAGGCAAATCCGCAAGCTGCGAACAAGGACGTCCCGTCCTACGGACCCCCGCTTCTTTTCGCGATAGACCAGAAAAAATTCAAGGCCGTTTCGGCGATGCTTGCGGCAGGAGCTTCCCCGAACGTGAAGAACACCGACGGGGAAAACGCCTTCCACAGGCTCGCAAGGGTCGGCGTCCTGAAAAAAGGAGATTTGGACGCAGTGGTCGGAGCCGTGAAGATGCTCAAGGAGAAGAACTGCGACATCAACATGTTTTCCAAGTCCGGCTACACCCCTCTCCATGCCTTGCTAACGACATATGTGGGTGCTAAGAAGATCGACGACAGCAAGGCGCTTGTCGAGGCTTTCCTACAGCATGGGGCGGACATTAAACTACACCTGAAGGACCAGAATAAGACCCCAATTCTCATGGAGACGATAGCGAGGTTGAAATACGTCCCGGGAAAGAAGCCGGGCGAAGAAGTGCAGGGGGAGGAATTGTTCGAGTTCATGAAGATTCTCATGGAAAAAGGCTACGACGTGAATGCGCAGGATTCGAACAAGAGCACCGCGCTGATAGAGCTGATGAAGAAGAAATTGCCGGACGACATGAAGACAGGGATGGTCAAATACCTGCTGGAGAAGAAGGCCGACCCCAAGATCAAGAACAAGAAGAAAGAGTGCGCCATCGATCTCGCGGACAAGAAATCGCAGCTATACGAGATGCTGAAGAATCCGCCAAAATGAAGTTCCCGGCGGGAACGTCATTCCTTCTCGACCAATTCGGCGTGGAGAGCCTTCTGCGCCTTCTCGAAGTCATCGCAGGATATTATGAACTGCATGTTCACCTGTCTCATGCATTGGTCTAGCGCCAGAATATTCACCTTCTCCTGGGCTAGCGCCTTCGCGGCCCTGTAGAGAAAACCCGGAAGCCTCATGTTGCTGCCGATCACCGAGACAATGGACACCTTCGACACCTCCACCGATATGGAGTCGAACTGCTTCTTTATCCCATCCACGCACTGGTCTATGCCTGGCGACTTCTCCAGAACGTAGTGGGTGATGGTGTTCGCATTCGTGTTCTTGGCGATGTAGCTGATGTTGGCGTCGGCGAAGTTCTTCAGAAGCGCGTAGTCGTATCCGCTCTGGCCGACCATGTCCGAGTCGAACACCTCGATGGCAACGATGTCCTTGCGCCCGCATATCATCTCCACCCGCGGTTTCGGCGAGACGTAGTCGCGGCTGATCAGCGTGCCCTGATCCCCGGGATCAAACGTGTTCTTCACCCTTATCGGAATGTTCGCCGCCTCCATGCGCTTCGATGCGCGGGAGTGTATAGCCTCCATCCCGAGGTCCGCCAGCTGGTCGGCTATGTCGAAGTTCGTCGCCCCGATGGTCTTCACCTTGTCCACACCAATGAGCTTGGGATCGCCGGTGCTCAGATGGAACTCCTTGTGTATGACCCCCTCCGACGCCCCAGTTATCACAGCTATCTTGCTGAAGGTTATGTCGCTGTAGCCCCTGTCGAAGGTGTTCATTATGCCCTCCGAACACTTCACGTATCCGGTGGCGACCGGAAGGCTGCCGCTGAAATCCACCCCCTTGAAGGAGCTTCTTATCTCCTCGTCGAAGCTCTTCACGTCCTCCTCCTTCCATCCGCTGAGATCCACGAAGACGGCATTGACACCCATGCCCTGCAGAATCAGCACGGAATTGAACGCGCTGTGCGCCTCTCCGACCGCGCTGAGCAGCTCCCTCGTCGCAGGAAGGTAGTCCGATGGACGCAGATGACCGAACGAACGCAACTTCATGAGATCCTTGAGGCAGCTCCGTATTCCCTCGATCCTCTCGCGGACGAACTGGTCGGCCTTGCCTGTGTCCAGCCCCAGGCCGGCGAAACCCGCGTTTATCTCGCACATCCTGGCCTTCACATCGTCGAGCGAATTCTCCCATGTCCTGTCGCCAGCCGCGAACTTCGCATAGACGCCGGGCGCACCGCTCTTCTTGTGCTCCAGCAGCATGTCGGTTATGCCACCATATGCGGAGACGACAAAGACCCTGTTGTAGAGGTCCTTGCCCTTCCTCCCCCCCACGATTATGTTCCTGACCACGTCGTCGAACTGCGACATCGAGGTGCCGCCGATCTTTTCAACAGTATGCCTGGCCATTGTTCCTACTCCATGTCTTCGATTCTTATCAGTGTTATCTTCTGTCTCACGAAGCTGTTCCTCTCGATCTCGGCGACGGCCTCCTTGACCAGCCTCTCGTTTGCCTGGTGGGTGAGAATCACCAGAGAGACTATCTCGCCGGGCTTGTCCTCCGTCTGGCTTATGCTCGATATGCTTATCTTCTTCTGTCCCAGGACCGACGACACCGAGGCTATCACCCCGGGCCTGTCCAGGACGCTTATCCGCAAATAGTATCTGGTGTTCACGTCCTGCATCGGAATTATGTGCCTGAACTGCCTGCCTATCCTGAAGGACGGCACCCTCCTGTGGGATCCGAACTTGAGATTCAGACAGACGTCCACGATGTCGGCCACCACCGCGCTGGCGGTCGCATCGCGTCCCGCCCCCCGCCCGTAGAACAGAGTTTCTCCCACGGGGTTGCCGTTTATGCGGACCGCGTTGAACACGTCGGAGACGTTCGCCAGCATCGAATTCCTCCGTATCAGAGCCGGATGCACCCTGATCTGGACATCCTCGTCCTGCTGCTTTATTATGGCAAGCAGCTTGAGCTTGTATCCGAGGGCGTCGGCGAGCTTTATGTCCTCGAGGGACACCTTCTCTATGCCCTCCTTGTGGACTGGTGCAACTCCGAACCATTCCCCATATGCGAGGGAAGCTAGAATCGCGGCCTTGTGGACCGTGTCGGACCCATCTATGTCCATGGCCGGATTAGTCTCCGCATAGCCCATCTTCTTCGCATCTGCGAGGGCTGAAGCGAAGGATCGGTCTTCTTCATCCATCTTGCTAAGTATGTAATTGCAGGTTCCGTTCAGAATCGCATGGATGCTCTCTATCCTGTTCCCGACGAAACCTTCCCTGAGCGCCTTGATTATGGGGATGCCGCCCGCGACACTGGCCTCGTAGTATATGTCAGCCTTGGATTTCTCCGCCGCCGCGAAAAGCTCCTCTCCATGCTCGGCCAGAAGCGCCTTGTTGGCGGTGACCACCGGCTTGCCCCTCTTGAGCGCCTCCAGGACCAGCTCCTTCGCGTATCCGGTGCCCCCGACAAGCTCCACCACCACATCCGATGCGTCTATGGCGGCGAATCCATCGCTCGTCAGGATATCCTTGGGGACGGCCACGCCGCGGTCCTTCTGCATGTCGAGATCCGCGATTTTCGCGACGATCGGCCTTATGCCGGTCCTGCGCGAAATCACCTCCGCATTGCCAAGCAGGCATGACACGACACCGCTTCCGACGGTGCCGAAACCGACTATCCCCACTTTTACTTCCCTGGTCATGAGAAATCACCTCGGGCGCTCAGCCTCTTGAAAGGAGGAAAGATACACTTGGGAGACTGTTTTTCAATCGGGCCAACCGCAAAACTCCATGCAGACCGCACGGAGTTTTGCAATCGGTTCCGGCTATGCTCTGGGAACGGAGAATTTTGCGCATACAGGCTTGTCTATCCGCACAGAGAAAAGCTGATTGCAAAGCATGCCGGAGACCAGGTCAAGCTCGAATGCGGCAATGTCTCCCCCATCCTCGTTCGAGACAAGGCATGTCCTTCCATCTGGAGAGACCCCAAAATGCCGCGGTTTTCGTATCCCACCCGTCTTGTGTCCGGCAAGGCTCATGGTCCCGTCGGGGAAGAGCTTGAACACGGCTATCGAATCGTGTCCACGGTTAGAGACATAGAGATTCCTTCCATCCGGAGCAACCTGTATTTCCGCCGCAGTGTTCTCCCCTGCGAAATTCGCAGGCAGGCAGGAAAGGGTCGATATTTCCTCCAGTTTCCCAGTTCCGTCCGGGGATCTCATTGACACCACGGTGTTGTCAAGCTCGTTTATGAGATATGCAAAACGGCCATTGGCGCCGAAGGTCAGGTGCCGCGGTCCCGCCCCGGGTCTGGATCTGAATCCTGCTCCATCCATTTTCTCGAAACTTCCATACTCCCCAGAATATCTGTATGCCACAACCCTGTCAATCCCCAAGTCGGGGACATATAGGAATTCTCCGTCCGGATTGAACGTCGCCCCGTGGGGATGGGCCTTTTCCTGCCGTTTCGAGTTCGGACCCCGTCCATCATGATGCAGCATGACCGGATCCGCGGAGAGAGTTCCATCGGGAGAAACGCCCCGTATCATTACATTTCCGCCCGAATAGTTCGCCACAACTATGAATTTCATGTCTGGCGACAAGGCGATGTGGCAGGGATGGGCTCCAAGTGTGGGAAGAGACTGCATCGGCTTCAAGCCTCCATCCGGCTCCACCGAGAATGCCGAGATCGAACCCTCGCGTTCCTCCGACACGGCGTAGAGAAATCTTCCGCACGGAGACAGCTCGACGAAGGTGGGATTTGCGATTTTCGCGGCAAGCGCCGGAGCGCCCGCCTTCCTGCCATCTTCGATCTCGAAACGGTATATCCCCTCGGAGCCCCTTCCAGTATAGGTCCCTGAATATACGGCGTGTCCGGCCATGTGGAGCTTACCCCCCCTTCTCCTGCTAGGATTCAAACTCGTGGAGCAGATGAATGAGCTTGGCGGTCTGCTCACTTGTCCCGACGGTGATGCGGAGATGTCTTCCAGTTCTCTCCCCGGGGAAATATCTCACGAAAATGCGCCGGGCTTTCAGCTTGAGGTAGAGTTCACGGGCCGAGGGGCCGCCTTCCGGCGGGGACGCGAAAACAAAGTTCGCCTGCGAATCAATCACTTCGAATCCGAGTTTCTTCAATTCGGCGGAGAGGTTTCTTCTGTTCTCCCGTATCGGCGCGACGTTCTTCCTGATGTGCCTATCGTCGAGACTGGCGATGTTCGCGATCTCCTGCGTCAATCTGCAGACATTGTAGGAATCCTTCACCTTCATCATCTGCTCTATTATCCCCTCCGAAGCGATGGCGAAGCCAAGCCTTATCCCCGCCAGCGAGTAGCTTTTA
>CAZGJP010000009.1:8375-26370 GCA_964526605.1 uncultured Lentisphaera sp. | reverse complement strand
TTCGTTGCCACCAAGGTATATATTGCATTAATCGTATATCAAATGCAATATCTAGATGAATTGCGGCAGCGGGAAAGCCCGCATGAAGCTCCGTATCTGATCCTTTATCGAGGAGAGCGCCTTCTCGTCATCCCTTCCGTCCACGGCGGCGGCTATCCAGTCGGCGATCTTCTGCATCTCCGGCTCCTTCATCCCGCGCGTGGTGACTGCGGGCGTTCCAATCCTGACTCCGCTGGTCACGAAAGGCTTTTCAGGGTCGAACGGGATCATGTTCTTGTTGACGGTTATTCCGGCCTTGTCCAGAACTTCCGCCACGACCTTGCCTGTGGCGTTCTTGGGTCTGAGATCGACGAGCATGAGGTGATTGTCGGTGCCGCCGGAGACGATTCTGAACCCCTTCTTTGAGAGGGCGTCCGCCAGGACGACAGCATTCTTTCTCACCTGCCTCTGATATTTTCTGAAGTCCTCCGACATGGCTTCCTTGAAACATATCGCCTTTGCCGCGATGGTGTGCATCATGGGGCCGCCCTGAAGTCCGGGGAAGACCTTCGAGTTCACCGTCTTCAAGTGTTTCTCCTTGCAGAGGATGAGCCCGGAGCGGGGGCCGCGGAGGGTCTTGTGCGTCGTGCTGGTAACTATGTCGGCGTGCGGCACAGGGCTCGGATGCTCGCCGGCGGCGACAAGGCCCGCGATGTGCGCCATGTCAACCACGAAGAAGGCCCCCACCGAGTCGGCGATTTCGCGCAATCTCTTGAAATCGAAGGTGCGCGGATATGCGCTTGCCCCTGCGACTAGCATCTTCGGCTTGTTCTCCGCTGCGAGTTTCGCAATGCTGTCGTAGTCCAAGGCTTCCGTCTCCTTCGACACTCCGTATGGGACGACCTTGTATAGCATTCCGCTGAAGTTCATCGGGTGTCCGTGCGTAAGATGCCCGCCGTGGGCCAGATCCATTGCGAGGATGCAGTCTCCGGGCTGTATCAGGGCGAAATAGGCGGCCATGTTTGCCTGGCTTCCCGAGTGGGGTTGGACGTTCGCCGCCTCCGCTCCGAAGAGTTCGCAGGCCCTTTTTATCGCCAGTGATTCGGCGTCATCCACGCATTCGCAACCGTTGTAGTATCTCTTGCCCGGATAGCCTTCGGCGTATTTGTTGGTGAGCAGCGATCCTTGCGCCGCGCGGACCGCGGGGCTGGCGAAATTCTCCGAGGCTATGAGCTCTATCCCTTCCGACTGGCGCCGTTTTTCGGCGTCGATCACGGAGGCAATCTCCGGATCGGAGGCTCTGATCGCGGCGGCCTCGTCGTAGGAATCGTTCTCTATCTGGAGGAGCCTCCTGACGTGCCTCTTGTCGCCGCTGAAGTTGCCGCCAAGCCATGCGTCGAGAATCTCCATGGCCTCGTCGTCGCCGAGAAGTTCTCCAGGAAGCACCAGGACGTTGGAGCAGTTGTGGTCGCGGCTGGATTTTGCGACTTTCGCGGAATGCGCGACGGCCGCGCGCACGTTGTGGAAGCGGTTTGCGGCGATTCCCATTCCGACGCCGGAGCGGCAGATCAATATTCCACAGTCGCATTCGCCTTTCGAGACGGCGAGGCCGAGCCTGGTGCCGAATTCGGAGTAGTCGTCGGCCGGATCGAATTTGTCGGGGCCGAGGTCGAGGGTCTTGACCGAGCCTGCCGCGAATTTCGCAAGCATCTTCCTCTTGAGCTCGAAGCCACCGTGGTCTGCGGCCACCGCCACGACGAAATCCTTCTTCCTCCTCCAGTCGCAAATGGCATTCATGTTCCCTTCACCTTGTGTTTGTTTGTCAGATGGGCGAGTAAGTTATCCATCGCAGGCATCATTTGCAAAAGGCAATTGCGATAAATCTCAAGATTTCCTCCGAAGGGATCGGCGATGTCGCCACGTCTGCCGTCGGGGCTGAAGTCGAGCAGGAGCTTGAATTTCCTCTCGTCATCGTGGCGAGAAATCCGCAACGCCTGCCGGCGATGCGATTCGGTCATCGCCACGACTAGGTCGGCCGAGCGGACAAGCTCCGGAGTCAGCATCGTGGAGAGGTGGGCCGAGACGTCCATTCCGAACTCGGCGGCCACCTCGACTGCATTCCCGGAGGCTGGCATTCCGTTCAGTGCGGAGACTCCGGCGGAGAGCGCTTCGACGTCCTTGATCCTTCTTTCGCCGCAGAGCTTGCGCAGATACGCCGCCGCGAGCGCACTGCGGCAGGTGTTGCCAGTGCAGACGAAAAGTATCTTCCTCTTCTTCAATTTCTTCAATGTCAGGCCAGATATTTGCCTGTGGCATCCACGAGCTTGTCTATGTTGACCGGCTTGGAGACGTAGTCGTCCATTCCCGCCTCCAGACAAATCTCCTTGTCTCCGGCGAGGGCGTTTGCGGTCATGGCTATTATCGGGATGTGTTTCCTGCCTTCCTTCTCCATAGCCCTTATTTCGCGGCATGCGGTGAAACCGTTCATGACCGGCATCTCGCAGTCCATGAATATGACGTCGTATGAGCCCCCCTTGTATTTCTGGACGGCCTCCTGTCCGTTGGAGGCGGTCTCGACGTTGAAGCCGTATTTGGTGAGGAGGAGTTTCTCTATCTGCCTGTTGACCGGGTCGTCCTCGGCGAGCAAGGCCTTCTTGCCGGTGAAATTTGCGGTCTTTCTGGCCTCTCCGGAGACGAAGGACTCGGCCTTGCGCTCCTCTATCTTCGCCGTCTTCATTGGAAGCTCGACGGAGAAGGTCGTGCCTTGATCCTTTTTGCTTTCGACCTTTATTGATCCTCCCATGGTCTCGACCAGATACTTGCAGACGGCCAGACCGAGCTTGACGTTCCCGCTCCTCTCGGCGGCGGCCGGCTCCTCGTCGTAGAAGTCGAAGAGAGTCGAGAGCTTATCGTCGGACATGCCGGCTCCGGAATCTCGGACGCTGAAGCGGAGAAGGGCCTTTCCGTCGGGCGTGTCGGAAACTTTCGAGACATCAAGGGCGACCGTGCCCTTGCCCGTGAAGCGTATTGCGTTCTCCGTCAGGGTGTAGAGCAGGTGGGATAGCTTCGTGCGGTCGGCGGAGACAGCTGCCGGGACAGAGTCCGCGACTTTTAGTCCGAGCTCGAGGCCTTTGTTCTGGGCGACGGAGCGCAGGTCGTTGACTATTTCCCCGCACATCTTGCCGAGATCAACGACCTTATCCTTCAGGAAGAAGTGCCTGTCGCCCTTCTCCCTCGTGGAGAATTCGGATACTTCATCGGTGACCGAGAGAAGCTTCCTGGACGAATCGGAGATGGTTGAAATGAAGTTTTTCTGCTTCTCGCTCAGCTTGTTCTTCTCCTCCTCCTCGAAGACCTGCGTGATGCCCATGATGATGTTGAGGCAGGTTCTTATCTCATGCGTCACATAAGCTATGAATCTGCTTTTGGCCTCGCTGGCGAGTTCGGCCTTGATGGCCACCTCGCAGGCTCGCTTGAGCCTCGCTCCGGAATCGTCCTTTGCCCCCGGGGCTGGAGCGGATCCGCCGCTCTTTTCGTCTTCCGGTCCGGATTCGGGTTCTTTCTCGCCGAACAAGAGGAAGAAGACCGCTGATGCAGCTATGCCTGCGAGAAACGCGATGATGATTTCCACTTTCATTTTCACTCTCCTATGTCTGTGCTATGTAAAAAATCAAACCATTTCGGGGATGAAGACGCTGAAGCTCGTGCCCTGGCCGGGAACCGAATAGAGCTCTATGAAACCTCTGTGGCGTCTCACTATCTCCTCCGCGACCGACAATCCGACCCCGGCGGCTCCGGCCCCCTCCTTGGTCGTGAAGAAAGGATCGAATATCCTGGCGCTCGTCTCCGGATCCATGCCGACACCGTTGTCGGCGATATTGAGCACCCAGTAGGATGAGGCGACGGCCTGCGGGTGTATCTGGCGGTAGTTCCTGTCCGGATAGATCTTTTCTATGGACACCTCGATGATGCCTCCTTGCGGCTGTCCTTCAGGTCTCATGACCGTGAGTGCGTGGGCTGAGTTCTCCAGCATGTTGAAGAGAACCGTGTCGAGAAGCTCGGGATCCGCCATCGTGAAGGCCTTCGAATCGTAGAGAGTGCGGTTGATCTGTATGTTCTCCCCGAACATGTCCTGGCAGATGTCCAGAACCTTGGCCACAAGCGTGTTCAGTTCAGTCTTTCTCGGGACGAACTCCTTCTCCTTCGCCATGGACACCAGCTTCTTCACCTTGTCCTGCGCCTTGAGGGATGTGCTTCGTATGGCGGCGAGGAAGTTCTTCATTTCGGCGGCCTCCTCCTGGCTGGAGGCGTCCACGGACTCCTCAATGGCGCCGAGAGTCTTCTCGAGGGAGGAGAATATCTCGTTGAAGTCGTCTATGAGATTTCTCATCAGGTTGCGGACGGTCTCCAGACGCTGCGAGTTTTCGGCTCGCTTCTTGCTGGCCTCCAAGTCGGTCACATCGTCTATCGCGACGAGAACCCCGGTTTCGCCGGAGGACGGGATGATCTTTATGTCCACAATGCGCTCGATGTCGGACACGTTCAGCTTCAAGCCCCTCATCTCCTCCGGCTTCTGCAGCTGCATGGCCTTGTGGTATGACGTGGCGTGCTGGGCCATGAACGGAAGGGTCTCGAAGAGGTTGGTCCCTTCCGCCTTCGAGACTGGAATTCCGAAATATTTTTCGGCCGCGCTGTTCCAGAGGGTTATCTGCTGCTCGCCGTCCATGAACATGAGCATGGTCTCCATGGAGTTCACGGCGGTGGCCAGGAGCTTGTTCTGTTTCCTGTTGCTTTCCTCCATTGCCGATATGACCTCGACGAAACTCTTGACCTTCCAACCGGCGAAGGCGAGCAGTCCCACGATGACCACGCTGAGCGCGATGTATATGCTCTTCATGTTCGTTATCTTGCCGTCGCCTATGCTCTTCAGGTGCGGGTCCACCGAGCTTGTAGCCTCGTTGAGGTCGGTGTAGGCCTTGTAGTAGTCCGCCTCGCAACTTTCCAGCGAGGCCTTCTTGGCCGGATCAGTGAGAGCCGTGTTGAGCTCCAGCATGCTTCCCTTGAACGTCAGAAGAGCCTCGTTGATCTTGTCCTCTATGTCCTTGTTGCCTATCCTCCTTATGTCGTCCTGAGTCTTTTCTATTATCTTCCAGACTGCGTTGAGATCCTTGTCGCTGGCCCCCTGCATTATCTCGACGAAAAGAAGATTGGCGTTTATTGTCTTGCCCCTGATGCTGTCAGATATGTTCCTGCTGGAGGCCTGGAAGTCGCCAATGCTCACGTTGATGTAGTAGGACAAGATGTTCACGCCTATGATGGCGACGAACACTCCGATCAGAATCCAGAAGGAATTCTGTATCGTCTGCTGCTCGAAGTCTCTCCTGAACTGCATGTCCACCCTGAAAGATTCTTGTTGCCGTAATCGGGGCCGCAAAACAAACACATCTGACAATAATATATTCCTCTTGCGGCTTTGTCAAATTGAAAAGGCAAAACAGGGTGGCAATGTCCCCGTCGGGAAGAGTATGTCAGGTAAAACCCTCATGCCGCGGCGTAGCTCGCATGGCGAAGACGGATCATTTTATCGAGCTATCGATTGGCATGTTAAATGCTTCCATGCGGGCAAATGGATCGGCCCCCGGCAGGACGCCATCGGGCGGGAAACATGCATGATAGCGGATAAAAAGGGATGGAGGTGCGCCATGAAGACACATGAAAACAGGCTTCTCGGAAGGCGGGCTTCATTCTTCACCCTCGTCGAGATATACATCGCGATGATGATATTCCTGATCCTGCTCACGTTTTTCATCCCGAGGCTCTACCGCTCCCTGCAGTGGGCGAAGTTCAACAGGTGGGTCGCATACAACAGGGTTCTTTCCAACGATCCGGACTGCGTGGTGAACTTCAGCTTCCAGGAAGGGAAGGGGGACATACTCTACAACAGCGCCCTCGGCGCGGACGTTGAGAACCACCAGGCCGACAAATACAACGGCTATCTCAGCAGGACGACAGCGGGCGCGCACCAATTCCAATGGATCAAGTCCGGCGGCAGATGGGGCACGAACGGCTACAAGCACGCCTTGCAGTTCAACGGGACCAACACATACGTCTACATCCCCGGGACGCAGGGGCTGGACTTCACCCCCGACGACGATTTCACGGTCATGAGCTGGGTCAAGTTCGACAAGCTCGGACTCGGCGACTGTCCGTTCTCGAAATCCCTCTGGGGCACGGCCTCCGACGCAGCATGCCAATACGACCTCTATTCGAACCCATGGGCAGGCTCCTTCGGGCAGGGCTCCTTCGATGTGGACGTGTTCACGACATGCGCGACCTGGACGAACACGGACGTGGACTTCGACAAGAAGGGATGGATACAGCTCGCCCTCAGATACAAGAGCCTGGGGACGGACGCGAGCGGAAACATCAGCGGCCAGATCACTGTCTTTGTGAACGGACAACCTCTGGGTCCTTTCATCGAGACGACGAACGAGAACCCGAACACCGGAGTCGCGACGGAATGGCAGGCATGCTCCGGCAACGGTCTCAACGTTCCGCTGATACTAGGTGGAGCGGGATGCTACAGGAAATACTGGAGCCCGTCAACCTATAACGCTTCCCAAGCCGGAGTTCTGAACAACGAGTGGATGATAAAATTCATATTCAAGGGAAAGATGGACGAGTTCGTCCTCTTCAAGAGGGCTCTCCCGGATGCCGAAATAAGAGCCCACTACGACATGGGAAGAGAATGATGCCCGCAACGATGGAACATGAAACGAGGTGGCCATGACGCTTGCCGCACTTTTCAGGGAAAGACAGACCCGGAACAGGATCATCTTCGCCGCGTTGATACTGCTTCTGCCAATTGTCGTATATTTCCAGTTCTTCAGGAAGAAACCGATCCAGGTTGGCGCGGAGAGAGCCGTCTTCTGCACCAACTGCAAATCCATGGGAGCCAAGATAATCGTCGACATCGAGGACGACAAGGACCAGAGGAACTACTGCAAGCAATGTGGAGGCCGCCTCAGATATGCGGCAAAATGCCTCAAGTGCAAGTATGAATTCCCGCTTCCCGCAGCCGACGCCGCGCCACCCGACGATGCGAAGCACACCATGGACAAGTTCAGATTCCTGCGCGACAGGGAGCTATGCCCGAACTGCAAGCACGAACCTCCCGACACGGCGATCATGAGCTCCGACCAGATAGAGAAGAAAGCCGACCTCTAGTGCTCCGCAGCAAAAATACATGGGATAACCGCTTTGCGGCGTGAGCCTTTTGGCGGTCAGCCTGCCTGCCTCTGCTCGACGATGCTGAAGCATCACCTGCGCAGAATTCCAAGCGGTCGCATGTGGAATTTCGCACACAGGCCTGTAGGTTATCCCAAAATCCTTCCCGAACCTGTAATGAGCAAATCAACCTCCAGACTAGCTCTCGTTGTTGCGATTTTCGCAGCAGCGGCGTTTCTTGTCGCGAAATTCGCAAGGGACGGGAGGCATGAGTCCGTGATGTCCCGCTCCGTGCCGGCGATGGGGACCATCCTTGAGATCAAGCTTTACGGAGAGAAGGCGTCGCTGCCGGGCGCGGCGGACGCCGCGGCCGGTGAAATCCGCCGAATAGAGAAGGTCTTCAGCATATTCGGTGATGGCGAGGCTGTCTGGATCAACGATTCCGCCTCGAAGGCACCCGTCAAATGCTCCACGGAGATGTGGAGCATCATCATGGAATGCCGGAAATACCACCAGGTCAGCGGAGGCGCCTTCGACATCACGATAAGGCCTATGATGCAGCTCTGGGGATTCTATATGAAGCGCGAGCAGATGCCTTCGGACGGGGAAATAAAGGAGGCTCTCGCCAGAACCGGATTTGAGAAGCTCAGACTCGACGAGAAGGAAAAGACCATATTCTTCACCGTGGACGGGATGTCGCTGGACTTCGGCGGAATAGTCAAGGGCTATGCCGTCGACCGGGCTGTCGCGAAAATCATGGAAAAGGGGGTGATGTCGGGATTCGTCAATCTAGGAGGGAACATTCGGACTCTCCCGGAGCCGCCTCCCGGGAAGGAATCATACAAGATAGGAGTCAGGCATCCGACGCGCAGCTCGGATATCTGCGGGTTTGCGGAAATCGCGGATGGCAAGGCTCTCGCCACCAGCGGCAACTACGAGAGATACGTCGTGCTTGAAAACAAGCATATCACCCACATAATAAATCCGGACGGCGGCAGGCCGGTCGAGAACATGCTTTCGGTCACGGTCATCGCGCCCGACGCGATGGTGGCGGATGCGCTCTCCACGTCGGTGTTCATCGGAGGCTGCGGTCTCGCGGCGAAAATACACTCCGGGAATCCGCAGATCGAATTCCTGGTGATCAGGCGGGGTGCGGGTGGCAGGGAGAGAGTGGAAAAATTCGGGGATTCATGGGGCGAGATAGGACTTTGAAGCGGATGCAGGATCGAAAGACCAAATGGAAGATACAAAAGAGGGACAAGAAAGACAGGGCGGAGTCGGCCTGTGGCTGATTTTATTGTCCATGACCATCGGATCGGCTCCACCTCCTTGCTTTTGATTTTTCCAAGACTATCTTAAACACTCCGCTCTATCAATGTCACAAAATGGAGACAGAAATGAATCTGCAAGGGGCGTTTACAGCCATAGTGACCCCGTTCAAGAATGGGAAGCTTGATTTCAAGAAGCTCAAGGAGCTGGTGGAGATCCAGATATCGGCCGGGATTGACGGCGTAGTGCCAGTAGGCACCACCGGCGAATCGCCTACTCTCTCGATGGAGGAGCACATCGAAGTTATCGAGAACGTGGTTAAGGCCGCGAAGGGCAGGTGTCTGGTGATAGCCGGGACCGGTGCGAACTCCACGGCCGAGGCGGTGCATCTGACCATCGCGGCGAAGAAGGCGGGAGCTGACGCCACGCTGCAGGTCACCCCTTACTACAACAAGCCCACTCAGGAGGGACTATACCAGCATTTCTCGGAGGTCGCAGACGAAGTCGGACTGCCTGTTGTCCTCTACAACATTCCCGGACGGTGCGGCGTTCCGATTGCGGTCGAGACCATCGCGAGGTTGTCCAGGAACGAGCTCTTCGTGGCCGTGAAGGAGGCCGGAGGCAGTGCCGAGAGGGTCAGTGCGATCCTCGATGCCTGCGATATAGCCGTTCTCAGCGGAGACGACGCCCTGACCCTCCCGATGATGTCGCTAGGGGCGAAGGGAGTGATAAGCGTCGCGTCGAACATCGTCCCTGCGGAAGTGAAGAAAATGGTCGATCTGGCCAACGCGAACGATTTTGCGGGGGCGATGGAACTGAACAGCAAGCTCTATCCCCTCTTCCGCGACCTTTTCGTGGAGACCAATCCCATCCCGGTGAAGGCAGCGATGGCGATGATGGGTATGATCGAGGAGGAATACCGCCTCCCTCTCTGCGAGATGTCTCCGAAGAACAGGGACATGCTCAAGAAGACCTTGAAGGCCTGCGGAATGATCTAGCCGCCAGATCCTGTCACCCCTTCGCCGCCATTTTAGCCCTTATGGCCCAGCGCGTAGGGCTCAGCTCCTCCTCGATGGAGAAAGGAATCATCCTCCTGCCCGAAATCATCTCCCTGATGAACATGCCCAGATAGTCGGAATCCTCCGAGACGTCAATATCGTGGGCACCCTTTCCGCGGGCTGCAATTCTCGCGGTCTCGCCGCAATTTACGCATTCCACGAAGCCTTCGGATCCGAAAATCCTCAAAGACTCGTATCCCCATCTGCCCCAGTCTTCCGGATTCGGACAGCAGTAGTTCGCGACCCCGCAGGCGATCCCGCCGTTTTCCAGTTCGAATAGGAAGGATGCCGCGCGCCGGCATTCGCTGTCGAAGCCGTGATTGCAGAGCTTTGTCTCCTTCATCGAGACAGATTTTATCCTTGTTCCCGCGACATGCTCGATGAAGCGGCAGTTGTATATCCCGGCCTGCATTGCCAGGCCGCCGTCCGTCTTCTCGTCTTTCGGACGCCAGTCGCCCCATGGATATGACTTTTGGGACAGGATCTGCACTACCGTCCCGATCTGTCCATCCGCCACTATCCTGCGTATTGCAGCGTATGGTTTGGAAAATGCCGTTGCGGCCATTTCGTGGAAGATCATTCCGGTTCTTTTCGAGGTCGCGATGATGCTGTCGAGATCCTCCTCGGTCATGGCGCAGGGTTTCTCGGCGTAGACATGCTTGCCTGCTTCCATGCATCTCAGCGCGTCGCCCGCCTGCGAAATCCGCAAGGGAGAGCACAGGCTCACGGCTTGAACCCGATCGTCGGCGAGCAGGTCGCCGAGGGAGGGGTGGATGCGGGGATGGGCCCCCTTTGGAATTCTGGCTGCATCAATGCAGGCCGCAGCGGAGATCTCCGCATCAGTCCGGCACGCCAGGGCGCCCTGTATCTGATGCCCATTGCAGCCGTATAGGCCGAATTTGATCTTCATCACTTCTTGGGAGCGAACACTGTCGTCTTCGCAACCTTTTCCTTTGGCAGTGCGCAGAGCCTCATGATGCCCTCGTATTCGGCCGCGGTTTCGGACTTCACCGCAGGGCCGGTCTTGACACCCTTGAGCCTTGCTCCGAGCAGGACGGCGATCGAGAGGGACGTGCTGCAGTTGCGGATGAATTGCATCCTGCATTGCTCCGCCTTTTCAGGGTCAGCCTCCGTCCTCAGCATGTGGCAGTCGAACTCGACCACTCCCTTCCATCCGAGCTCACCGAGCGCCCAGAACATCTGGGCGGTTTCCTTGAGACCCTCGGGGCCCACCAGCGGCGGGAAATCGTTGTCAAACTGCGCCTTGATCTGGCTGCCGAAGTGGAGAAATGAAAGCTTCTTCATGGATACAAGGTAGCCGACCGCCTGCACGGCGTTCATGAGGGCCATGCTCTCGTGCTGGAGCAGTTCCGGATTCACTCCCCAGAAGTCGGGCCTGGCGAGGCTGCCACAGATGAATCCGACCGCATGTCCCGCCGTCGGTATGAACATGTGCCCTCTCGGCTCGTTCGGCTTTGGCTCTATAGTCGCGCCGATGTAGTTGTCCAGTCTCTCCGCCTTGATGTAGTCGTAGACGTGGTCGAGACCCTCCTTCAGCCACTTGTAACTGTTCTTCCAGTCAACAGCCACAGGCACCTCGAACCCGTCGCGTGCAACCCAGTAGGTATAGTATTTAGCTCCGAAGAACGCACCGATGCGCAGCGTGCGTTCGACCTTCTTGCGCGCCATCTCCCTGACCTTCGGATCGGGATTGGTCAGACCTCCCCTGCGGAAAATCTTGTTAACGTGCAGGCTGCATGTGGCCGTGTTTACCGCCACGCCGGCGGCGTCGAGTATCCTCTTTATCCTGCGTATCTTCGCGTATGTCTCCGACTTGGGATCAAGATCGTCACAAGGACTCCTCGGATCCCAGCCGACAAGGTCGTCGTCGTGGAAGCTCGTCGCCTCGACAAGTCCTTCGTCCGCCGCCGCCGCTATGAGACGCGCAACATCCACCGAGTCTATCCTCGGCAGGACGGTCTCGCCAAAAGGGTCTCCAAGCGGGTTCGCGACGCACCAGAATGGCATCGAGCGAACTGTAACAGGACCGACATTCCAGTTTTTTCTCTTCATATCGAAGTCTCCTTTTTTTTTATTTTTCTGAACCTAACTGATAGCATTTTCCCGTTCTTTTTCAAGAGCTTGCAAGAAAAATGGAAAAAAATGCGGCCCGCGTTTGACATTAACAAGTATTATGGTATTATAATACCAAAATAAGAAGGGGGAATGCGCCGATGAATTCACTTATGAGGATAAGCGAGGCCGGTTCGATAGCGATACACGCCTTGGCGCTGATCGCGGGGCGGGACAGGAGCGGGAAGACATCCTCGTCCGAGATAGCAAAGACCTTTGGGATATCGAGGAATCATCTTTCGAAGGTGATGCAGCAGCTTGTGAAGGCGGGACTGCTTGAATCGGACAGGGGGCCTGCAGGGGGATTCAGGCTTGCGAAATCTCCGGACAGGATTTCGCTACTCGACATCTACAGGGTGACCGAGGGAAGTCTTTCCCTGAAGCAGTGCCTTTTGAACAAGAAATTCTGTTTCGGGGAGAAATGCGTTATGGGCGGGCTTCTCGCCAAGATCAACAAGGAGCTTTACGGATACCTGAAGAACACCAGCCTCAAGGACATCGCAATAAAAGGGAAAAGAGAAAAAAGATGAAAAGGAAGATAATCAATATAGACGAAGAGAAGTGCACAGGCTGTGGTCTTTGCGTGAATGCCTGTGCGGAGGGCGCGATAAAGATGGTGGACGGCAAGGCGAAGCTCGTGAGCGACATTTATTGCGACGGACTCGGCGCGTGCATAGGGGAATGTCCATACGGAGCGATAAGCATCGAGGAACGGGAGGCGAAGGAATTCGATGAAAAAGCGGTCAAGAAAATGCTTGCGAAAAAAGGAGCTCCTGCAGACGCGCGTCTTGGAGGAGCTCATGCCGGTTGTCCCGGTATGAAGGCCCTCTCGTTCAGTCCTGCCCAGAAAGAAGCGGGAAATAAGCCTGTGTCTGGAAATCTTAGCCTTGCGCAGTCTGCGCTTGCTCAGTCTGAGCTTGCTCAGTGGCCGATACAGCTTCATCTGGTTCCGGAGAATGCGCCATATTGGGATGGAGCGGATATTCTTCTTGCGGCCGACTGCAGCGCGTTCTCTTTCGGGGCGTTCCATTCGCAGTTTCTTGCAGGGAAGAAGCTCATAATAGCGTGTCCGAAGCTCGACGATAGCGACGGTTATGTGGAGAAACTTGCCGCGATAATCTCCGGAAACGATGTGAAGAGCATTACCGCGGTGAGGATGGAAGTTCCCTGTTGCGGGGGGATTGCGAATTTCGCAAGGGAGGCAAGGCGGATTTCCGGAAAGGACATCCCTCTCAAGGTGGTGGTGCTCGGGATTGACGGCTCGATAAAGTCGGAAGAAGAGGACGAGTAGATAATGCTGGGATGTTAGACCAGTCAGACCCGTCAGACAAGTCTGACCGGTCAAGAAAGAAGGAGATGAAAAATGAAAGCGGAAAAGATACTTGAGAATCCAGTAAAGGTGAAGGACATCGTGGAGTATTCAAAAGGGGCGATAGTCAGCAAGGAGTTGATTGACAACGATGCCGGTTCGGTCACAGCATTCGCATTTGATGCCGGGCAGAAGCTCAGCGAGCATTCGGCGCCATTCGACGCGCTGGTAAATGTTGTCGAAGGGGAGGCTGAATTCAAAATAGCTGGAATTGTGCACAAGCTGTCCGAGGGACAGGCCATAATAATGCCCGCAAATATCCCACATGCAGTCAGGGCGACGTCGAAATTTAAAATGCTCCTCACAATGATATGTGGGAAGAGTGCATGAGCATATCCTGTATAATGCTCGCCAGCGCTTTCAGCGGGGCGAGTAAAGATATTGAAGCTTGTATCAAAATCGTCAAATCTTAAAATCAACAATAAAAAGTGGAGGTGTGCGATGTTCTGCTATCAGTGCGAACAGACAATGGGAGGAAAGGGCTGTGTGAACTTTGGGGTCTGCGGAAAAGATCCGGACACGGCGGCATTGCAGGATTTGCTTGTGCACGTCCTGAAAGGGGTGTCTCAGTTCGCCGCGCCGGCGGCGCAGAAGGGGGCCCATGACAAGGAGGTGGATCGCTTCATAATAGAGGGTCTCTTCACTACGGTAACAAATGTGAACTTTGACCCGGCGAGACTCGAAGCCATCATCCGCAAGGGGGAAAAAATCATCGGGAGGGTGAAGGAGCTTGCGAGGAAAAGCGGAGTTGATGTCGAGGCCATGAAGGGGCCGGCCCAGTTCAAGCTTGCATCCGACAGGGCCGGACTCCTGAAGCAGGCTGTCGAGGTCTCCGTGGAAAAGTCCATCAATGCGAACGGCCCTGACGTCTCCGGTCTTCAGGAATTGATCATATATGGATTGAAGGGGACAGCGGCATACGCCGACCATGCGGCGATCCTCGGGCAGGAGGACAAGGAGGTAAGCAAGTTCTTCTCTGAAACGCTGGACTTCCTCGCATCGAATCCGCAGGACATCGGGCAGCTTCTGGGCACGGCGCTCAAGGTGGGCGAATTCAATCTGAAGGTCATGGGAATGCTTGATGCCGCAAACACGGGCAGATACGGCAATCCCGAGCCTACGAAGGTGCTCATCACGCCTGTCGCTGGCAAGGCCATTCTCGTATCTGGCCACGATCTCAAGGATCTGCACGATCTTCTGAAGCAGACGGAGGGCAAGGGCATAAACATCTATACGCACGGAGAGATGTTGCCATGCCACGCCTATCCGGAGCTGAAGAAGTTCAAGCATCTGGTCGGAAACTACGGTGGCGCCTGGCAGGACCAGAGGAAGGAGTTCGACGAATTCCCCGGCGCGATACTGATGACGACCAACTGCATCCAGAAGCCGAAGGACAGCTACAAGGACAGGATATTCACCAGCGGTCTTGTCGCCTGGCCCGGAGTGAAGCACATCTCCGACGGGAATTTCGCCCCGGTGATGGATGCAGCCCTGAAGGCGGAAGGCTTCAAGAGCACGGAGCCGGAAAAGAGCATCACTGTCGGATTCGGTCATGCGGCCGTCCTCGGAGTGGCCGGAGCGGTGATTGACGCGGTGAAGGCCGGAAAGATCAGACACTTCTTCCTGGTTGGCGGATGCGATGGCGCCAAGCCGGGCAGGAACTACTACACGGAATTCGCGGAGAAGACCCCGAAGGACTGTGTCATACTCACACTTGCGTGCGGCAAATACCGCTTCAACAAGATGGAATTCGGTGACATCGGCGGGATCCCGCGCCTGCTCGACGTTGGACAGTGCAACGACGCGTATTCCGCGATAAAGATCGCGGTGGCACTGGCCGACGCGTTCAAATGCGGGGTGAACGACCTGCCGCTCTCCATGATACTCTCGTGGTACGAGCAGAAGGCAGTCTGCATACTGCTCACCCTCCTCCATCTCGGCATCAAAAACATAAGACTCGGGCCAAGCCTCCCGGCATTTGTCTCGCCGGCGGCGCTAAACGTCCTGGTCGAGAAGTTCAACATCATGCCGACAAAGACTGCGGAAGAGGATCTCAAGGCGATTTTGGGGAACTGAGAAAAGATTCGGATGGCGAAAAGGTGTGTGGGCGCCGGGGTTCATCCCGGCGCTCTTCCTCATTTCACCGGGGCCTCGATGCCCTCCTCTTTCGCCTTTCTGATGGTGAACTTAATGTTTTCGATGGCTTCCTTCCATGCGGCGATGTTCTTGGGGTTCTTGTCGGTGATGTTATTGACGATCTTGCGGAACGAGGTGACCATGGTGTTCGCCTCCGGGGAGAGGGGAGGTATCTTAGATCCTCGTTCGGAGATTGCTTGTTGCACCTTCCCTGCGAGGAAGGCGACTCTCGACACGGCCGAGGTGTTTGTCGCCAGAATCCTCGATCCCTTTATCTTGTAGAAAGTCGTCTCGTCTTTTTGTTTCGAGAGCTTGTCCAGGAGATATTCGAGTTCAGCCATGTAGTCGGTGCATCTCTTCGGGGGTGCCGGGGGATCGTTGACGTAGAGCCCGGTCTCTCTGACATCCTTCATCCTCAGGTCGAGTTCGGTGAAGGCGTGCTTGATGTCGTCGTATAGGTGGTGATCGAGTGCGAACTGCTTCATCTTCTTGATCTTTCCGAAGGACTCGGCGATGAAGTTCGCGTCGGATATGACGTTTATGTCCAGCTTGTTGTCGTTGACGTCCTTCTGGACTCTTCCACATGCGGTGCGGATCTCCTTGAGGTCGGCCTCGAAGTTCTTCCTCACGTCGGATTCCCTTCCGAGCTTGAGCGCGGCCTCGAGGTTCTTGGCGCAGTTTGCCGAGCGCTGTTCGATCGAATCCAAGTCGTTTGCATCAGTGAAGGCATTGACAGACAGGAATAATGCCGACAGAATTGCCAGGGCCTTCGATGGATTTCTGGTCATGATGTAGTCGTCTCCTTGTAATCTGGATTGGCTCGTTCTAAACACTTTCCTTGAGTCGCTGTATCACTTTCTGGTTCGTCTCGTAGAATAACGCGGCCTCCGGCATTGGAACGACCTTGTCGTGCGAGATGTTGAGGAGCTTTATCCTCTTCTGGGTGTCGGCCCCGAACTTGTCCAGGTAGCGCACCAGCGTTCTGGGGCTCAGCTCCTCGAAGACGCGCTGTCCGTACTCCTCCACGTAGTCTGCCGCGATGACGGAGACGAGTTCCTTGGAGGGGCTTTTCATCCCGACGGAGACGAGGTAGTCGTGGACCATCTCCATGCAGTTTATCTCGTCGAAGAGAGGGAAGGAGAAGCATCTTCCCCGGCTGGAGATGTTTGCCGGGAACTCGTAGTTGGACGCGATGACTACGAGGATGTTCGGTGGCAGGTTGAACGTTCCGCCGACGTGGGTCCTGAAGTAGTACCAGTTTATCTTGCGGGTGTCGACGTCGTCGAAGAACATGACGAAGCGCCTGTTCGGCCTGAGGGAGAGCTCCCCTATGGCCTTTTCGAGGGGCTTCTCGAGGTCGCCGGGTTCGCAGAGGATGAGGGTGAGATTTGGCATGGCGAATGTGAAGGAGATGGTGAAATGCGTCTTGCCGAGGCCGGGCAGGCTGGTTATCAGCAGGGGGGAATTCTCCCTTCCCTCCGCGAAGGACCTGAGGTATTTTCGGAAGAAAGTCCTGGCCGTGGGATATCCGAAGAACTTCTCCACGGGGCGCGGTTTGTCCAGCGCTACCTCGACGAAATCGCCTTCGCTCCTGCGCAACACCTTGCGGCCGGGCTCGTCCTCGGAACTGTCCTCTATGCCGGCCAGGCGATCGAGGAGGTCTCCATCGGGGAGGGATTTGATGTCCAGATCGAGGAAGGATCTCGTCCCGTGGCTTGTCTCTAGGCGCCCCGGAGGAGATAGGCGCGGGATACCTTCGCCACCGCATCTTGACTCAAGGAGCGAGGCATATCCGGCGAGTATCCTGTCGGCGCTGGACATCAGCCTCTGTGCGTGGGCGGCCTTCATTCTCAACGAGGAGATGGCTTCCCGGGACGCGGACTTCGCCTGAATCTTCAGCGAGGATGAAATGGTCTTCCATATGGCCGAGGCGCAGCTTGCGGATTCGAGGAAGTCGGAATTCAGCCTGTTGAGGAGATCAACCGAATCAGGAGCCTCGTCGAGAAGGGATTTGAAGCGGGACGAGCTTTCCGGATTCTTCAAGAGCGTCGCGAGATCGTCCTCGACCGCCTTCAGGGCGGCGGACAGGGTCTTTAGGAACGATGCGTCGCGTCCGGTCCTCCTGGAGAGCCCGCAGGTTTCGCAAAGGAAGGATAGGCTTGTCCTCGCCTCGCGGACTTCGTCCGCCAGTTTTTTCCCCTCTTCTGGAACTGTGTCTCTTTTCTTCTTCATGGATTGATGCCGGGAGTTCATCTCTCACAATGGAACCGGGGGTGTCTTTCAACGAGCCGCAATATATCATGCCGGATGCGGAACGCCAAGGCGCGATTGTGGTCATCCGGGGTCGCCGCCGACTGTGTGTTTCCTCAGAGTTTGAACAGCTTCTTCTTCTGGGGCTTCTTCTGATCGGCGCCGGCGAGGTTCTTCATAACCGGGATGGCTCTGGTCTTGGTGCTGGTGTCTTCGCGGACCATCTGCTTCTGGGCGGACTTGACAATGGTCTCCTTCTCCTCCTTTGCCTTGAAGAGGTTGATGGCGGCGAGTATCTCGGTGAACTTGGGCCTCTGCACAGGATGGTAGGAGAGCATCTCCATCACGAGGGTGCTTATCTCCTCCGGAACGTCCTGGCGCAACTTGGATGGAGGTGGAGGCGGGATGTATTCGACGGTCTCGGCGGTCTTGAGCCTGCGTCCTCCCTCGCTGAAGACATCCTCCTGCTTCGCAGCCTTCCTCTTCACCCGGGAAAACCCCTAACCACCCGGGGTCCCCCGGTTTATTGTAAATTACCGGTTCCATTTATTTAAAAAACCCCCCATTTTGTTAA
>CAZGJP010000009.1:0-8365 GCA_964526605.1 uncultured Lentisphaera sp. | reverse complement strand
CGTCTCGACCTCGGTTGCGCCGGAGAATGGATATCTTCCGGTGAGCATGAAGTAGAAGACCACGCCGTAGCTGAAGACATCGCCGCGCTTGTCCTCCACCCGGCTCTCCGCCTTCTCGGGACTTATGAAGTATGGCGAGACGGAGGATGTGAGTTCCTCCTTGCTCTGGAGCAGGCTGTAGATGAAGCGGGACTTGAAGAAATTCTTCACCCTGACATTTCCTCTGGCATCTATGTGGATGTTTCTCAGGCAGATGTCGTGGTGGGCGAATTCCTTGTGGTGGGCAACCGCCATTCCGAGGCCGATGGCCTGGAGGACGTCCACCACCTTGCCAATGTCGAGCAACCCCTGCGTCTCGGGGGAATAGTCGGAGAGCGGATAACCGTCCATCTTGGGATATGTCACGAAGAATTGCCCCTCGATGTCGCCATAGTTGAGTATGGGGCATATGTTGGGGTGTTTCAGGGTGGAGAGGGCGACCGCGTCCTCCTTGGCCAGGGCGAAGAACTTGTCGTATTCGGGGCATTCCTTGTCGAGGATGAATATCTCCGAATCCATGTTCTGGCCCTTGTCGAAGCCATCGTATATGCGGACGTGGTTCTCCACGGCGATAGGTCTTTCGAGAAGGAGATATCCGAGCTGGAGGGGGATTATTATCTCCGAGCCACAGTCGGAGCATTCGCAGAGGGTGAAGGGCTCTATGCCTTCCGTGTCGACGACACCTCCGCATCCTCTGCATACTAGTTCAGGCATGGTGGTTCAATTTCCCCGGAATTTCGTCGTTATACCGAAACTAACTTCAACCCAACATGAATCAAACGCCCGAATCTACATCGCGTATCCGCAATTTTCAAGATTCCGCAAGAAAAAAAAAGTGTTTTCATGCAGACTCCTTCCGCTTCTGCGACTTCTTCGAGTTGCGCCTATGCATCCAGTCGGCCTTCGCGGCTATTCTCCGGCAGAGCCTGCTGGTCTTCTCCTCGGGCATGTGCCTGGCGTATTCGGTTTTAAAAAGAGACATCTCCCTTTCGGAGACCAGTCCTCTTGAAGAGAAGAGCAGTTGGGCGAGGTCCTTGGAGAGCCATCTGTCCGGAATGGCCCCCTTTGACAACAGCGCCCTCTGCAGGTCTATGAGATGGACCTTGTCGTCGTCCCACTCGGTCACGAAGAAATGCAGGAGATAGAGGTCCTGGTGGGCGATGCTCGCCGAATGAAGTCTGCCTGCGATTTCAGCGATCCTCCCGATTATGCGCTCTCTGCGTCGCTGCGGGGTGGCGGGGTCCGAGAGGATATCCGATGCTCTGGAGTAGTTTCTTATTCCGAGGGTGAGGATGCAGCTTCTGCCGTCCGCGAATTTCGCGGCGGCGGCGGTCTTTGGGGCCGGGATCCCCAGTTCCTCGATGGCCTTGAGGGCCTTCCATTCGTGGATGGCGCCGTCGGTGAAGACTGGTTTGAGGGCGATGCGGTTCCTGATTATCTCCCGGAGCGGGATGGGATTGTATCTTTTGAGGTAGAATTCGGCCGTCTCCGCGCCGTGACGCAGGCATATCCTCTCTATCTGCCTGGCCTCTGTCTTCTTCTTGGCGTCCTCTCCCTTCAGGCTCCAGAGCTGCTGCGGGGAGACTATCCCGTTCTCCGACAGGACGCTCTCGAACCGATCATCGCTGAGGAATACTTCCATGCATCCTCATTGGAAATATCTTATTATTGCCTTTTTGCGGAGCCCGGAGACAAAATCTCTTCTCGCCGCCGCTCTCTTCTCGTCGAGTATCGCCTCCCTGGCTTCATCGAGCGCGAGGGCGTCGTCCTTGGGTGCTCCGGCGCCGCTTTCCGCTCCGGCGAGGAAGAGGAAGTATCTGCCCTCCGGGGTCTCCAGCGGACCCACGGTCTTTCCTGCGTCCAGTCCTTCGAGAGCCTTGGCGAACTCGGGTCTGAGCTTGTCCTTCTCGACCCATCCGAGGCTACCGCCCTTGGACGCGCTGTGGCTTTCGGAATAGAGCTTCGCGAGGGTGGCGAATATGTTCCTGTTGTTCTGCTTCACGTCCTCGCCGATCTTTCTGACGAGTTCGGCCTTGGCGGTCTCGCCCTCGGCGTCATTGCTTATGAAGATGACGAGCAGTTCCACCCTGGGCGCGCCGCCGCCGGCGGCCTTCGATATTGATGCTCGCTCCCGGACCTCTCTTGGAGATGCGCTTATGTGTCTGGAGCAGAATTCGTTCACCATCAGCTCGATGGCGGCTCTATCCTCGGCTTTTCTGCGGAGTTTCTCGATGGACATCTTGTTCTTCTCGGCGAGTTCGGAGAGCCTGCGCCTGTCTCCCTCGGCGATCTCGGAAGCTACGGAGTCTATCATCCTTTCGACCATCTGCGGTGGCACCTTGTAGCCTCTCCTTTTGAATTCCGCGAGAAGCAGCTTGTCGTCAATGATCTCCTCAAGCGCATCCTTCCTGATCTTCTCGATATCGCCCGCGGGCGCGGAACCTGAATAGACCGACGATATTCTCTCCTCCCGTTCGTTCGTGTCCGAGATCACGTCGAGGAGTGTTATCGGGTCTCCGTCAACTGTCGCCAGGATGGAGTTCAAGGAGGATTGGGCCCCGATGTTCCAGGGCATGGACATGGCTACCGCAACCGCCAATGCGAGGAATACTATCTTCATTTTTTCCAGGTTGTTCACGTTTGGTTTGACCCGGATGCCCCGGATCGTGCATCCGCTTTTTCAGGGGGGGAAGATACAGCGTCAACGGCTCAAGTCAACCCCGTATGGCGCTTCTCCGGGGGAGGATTCGGTCGCGCGGACAGTCCGCAAGCAGGGCTTCGGCAGTCCGGATGTCGGACGAATACGTGATTTTGATGTTCGCCGGCTCGCCGGGAAAAACCACGGCCCTGAAGCCTGCCGCCTCCATCGCCGACGCGTCGTCGGTGAAGGGCTTTCTCTTTCCAGCGGCGCGGCCGTAGGCGAAGGAGATTTCGGAGTATCTGAATATCTGTGGAGTCTGGGCCGCCCATAGGAAGGCCCTGTCGAGGGTTCTCTCTATCCGCCCATGCGTGTCCGCGAGCTTTACTGTGTCCGTGAGTTTCGCCGAGACGACGGCTGAACCGTTCTCCTGCGCGAAAGCGAATGCCTCTGCGACGGTCCTTTCGGTGACCATGGGCCTTGCCGCATCGTGGATGGCGACGAAATCGGGATTGGAATTTCGCAGCGCATCGAGGCCGGACCTCACGGAGTCCTCCCTGAGTTTTCCTCCGTTGGAGAAGAGGACGGCTCCCGGACTGAAATGCTCCGACGATATCCTCTCGAAGTCGGCGCGAAGCTTTGCCGGAACGACTATCACGATGAGGCCTTTGCATGTCTTCAGAAAGGGAAGCGTGGATCGTATGAACACCGGGACTCCCGCGATTTCCGCAAGGAGCTTGTTGTCCTTTCCGAATCGTTTGCCGGAGCCTCCCGCCACGATGACGGCGGCATTGGATCTTGTGGTGGCCCCGCTCATTTGGAGGCCAAGACGTCGGGTCTCAATTCGTGGACGAAGTCCATGGAGGTCCTGTGATAGAGGTCCATCGTCCTGCGGGACCAGTAGTAGTGCTCGATTATTCCACTCACCGGAGCCAGCCATGTAAGCCCGAAGTCGGAGGATATAGCCCAAGTCTGGCCCTTCCATATCAGCTTGCCGCTCTTTGTGTCGTAGACGGCGAGTCTGACTTCGACGTACGCGTATGTGAAGAGGAAAAAGTAGAAATGGTCCTGCGTGAGCACGTCTCCCAGAATGACGGCATCGGAATTCTCCTCCCTCGCGACCTTGAGCGCGTCGGCTCCGTTGTAGGGTTGCGAGGCTCTTCTGTCCGTGTCGTCGAGGCGAGTGCAAGTGCCTATCAGGGAGAAGCCCTGGAAGATGGCCTCTCTGGCTCTTGGTCCCGCCTCGCGATACCAGCTTGTGTTGCGGAAGGGATAGACCGTGAAAGTCTGCGGATACTGCTTCGAGAATCCGTGGTTGGCGGAATCCACCTCGCAGTAGGTCTTGTGGTTGTCGAGGACAAGCCTGTGGAAGGTTCCACACGAGCTGAGGAGCGTGACCAGGCAGAAGAGGATTGTCAAACGGGCGAAACTGCATCTCATTTCCGAGTCCTCCATTCTCTTTGGAATTGCTCCGAATATAAATGCGTTATCTCCAAAATCAAGCTCCCGCGGAATTCCCCGGAAGCATCCCTTTCAGGACTGACGCGATATATCTGCCGGCGAACTTGGACCGGTTCCTCACCGCCCCCCTTCCGAGAGCGTCCAGCAGGCGGGACCTGAATTCGGAATACCTGCCGCTCCTGTAGAGGGCGCGGAGCAAATCCTCCGTCTCCTTGCAGAGCAGAAGCGACATCTCGCTTTCGTCGAGTTCGGCCACGAGCCGTCTGTCCCCTTTCAAGGCCTCGGAGAACATTGTGCCCTGGGCGATCACCTGGTCGTGGCGCTCCCGCTGGCGGCCTCCCGCGCAGACGTCGCGGACCTCCCCGATCTGGCCCCCGCAATAGAGGAATCCTGTCCGGGCCATGAGACGCAGAATCAATTCTATGTCCTCCTTGTCCCTCAGGCGCGGATTGTATCCGCCCGCGTCCAGGAAGAGTCTCCTCTCGACGAGGAAGCCATTGTTGTTGCACCATGCCCTGTCCCGGATGTATTCGCCAATCCCCAGGCGATCTCCCCTTTTCTTTCTCCCGGAGATATCCCTCCAGCGTCCGCTGGGGGTCTTGAACACGCCGAAGGACGCACGCGAATCAGGAGAGGCGAGCTCCTCCAGGAGCGATACGCGGGCGGACACCGCGTCAGGATAGAGCATGTCGTCGGAATCGAGGAAGCAGACGTAGTCGGTCCTGGCCGACTCGGCCCCGAGATTCTTGCAGGCGGACTGTCCGGAATTCCTGTCCATGCGCAACAGCTCGATTCTGCCCCCGTATTCTCGCGCGAGAGCCCCGGCGCTTCCGTCGGAGGAGGCGTCGTCGACCACCACGCATGAGCAGCTTCCATGGGTCTGGGCGAGAACCGACTCGATGGCCGTCCTGACGGTCGGCCACCTGTTGTAAGTGGGGATTATGACTGCAGCGCTTTTCATCGTTCGCCCCCGGCTGTTGTCAGAAGTAGCCTTCCAGAAGCCTTCTTCGGGACGGATGCCGGAGCTTCTCTATGGCCTTCGCCTCGATCTGCCTCACCCTCTCCCTGGTGATTCCGAAGTGCTCGGAAATCTCGACGAGGGTTTTCTGCGAATCGCCGGAGAGCCCGAAGCGCATGCCAATGACCTGCCGTTCGCGTTCGGAGAGCATGTCGAGAACCTCGTCTATCTTCTCCTTCAGAACGGTGAAAGCCGCCTTCTGGACTGGGTTCTCCGAGCTTTCGTCCTCGATGAAGTCGCCAAGGGAAGATTCTCCGTCCTCTCCGGATGGAGCCTGCAGGGAGACCGTCTGCGAAGCCATTCTCTGGAGCGCGCGGACTCTCTCCTTCGGCATGTCGAGCACCGCAGCCAGCTCCTCCGGTTCCGGTTCGCGCCCCTTCTCCTGTATGAATATCTGCTCCTGGGAGTGCATCCTGGCTATCGTCGCGATCATGTGCGAAGGAATGCGAATGGTCCTGGACTGCTCCGCGAGCCCCTTGGATATAGACTGCTTTATCCACCATGTGGCGTAGGTGCTGAACTTGTGCCCGAGTCGGCAGTCGAACTTGTCGAGAGCCTTCATGAGACCTATGTTGCCTTCCTGGATGAGGTCGTTCAAGGATAGCCCCCTGTTCTGGAAATGCTTGGCTATGCTTATGACCAGGCGGAGGTTGGCCTCGAGCATCCTCCTCCTGAGGGCCTCCGACTGCTCCCTCAGGCACGCGATGCGCCTCATCGCCGCGGAGAAGTCCTGTCTGGAGACCATGAGCCTCCTGAGCGCCTGTTCGCGGATCTCCTCCTTGCCCGCCGACCGGCCATCGAGCAGCTTGCCATATTCGACGGCGGCGTCAAGCCATTCGTGTATGAACGAGTTCTGAGGCCGGTAGCGTCCGAGAAGGGAGGAAATCCGTTCACCGCTCTTCTTCGCACCATGTGCGCCCTTCTTGGAATCCTCGCCCAGGGCCTTGTAGGCTCTGGCTATCTCCTCCCGCCATTTCATGAAGTCGGCGAGGAGGGATTCAGGCCTTGCCCCCTTCTTGGCGAGCAGGCCGAGCACCATGAACTTCTCGCATATGTTCTCGGCGGTGGTCTCGTCGAGGATGTTAAGATACTCGTTCGCCACGAAGCCGAAGCGTCGCAGTTCGGACCATACCTCCTCGACGAGCCTGTTGTACTCGTGCATGAGCCTGGATTCGTCCTCGGCGGAAAGGAGCTGGCTCTCGCCCATCTGCCTGAGATAGGCCGAGAGGGAGTCCGTCTCGGCGAAGACCTCCTCGGAGTCCTCCGGCGCGATCGGCTCCCGCGTGGAAGGCTCCAGACCCCTGTCCTTGCCGGGCGCCACCGCGCCTTTCTCTGTTCTTCTGCTTCTGTCCATGTTGAAAATATCCGTCCCCGGCCGGGAAAATCAAGTGCGGAAATAATTTGAATATATTCCATCGCATGGTAAATTCATCCTTCCATACGAAATAAAAAGGGGCTGTAGCTCAGCTGGCTAGAGCGGCTGGTTCGCAATCAGCAGGTCAGGGGTTCGAATCCCCTCAGCTCCACCAATCGCGACCGTTCACCGAAACCCGTCCTTTCGGCGGGTACGTATTCAGTAAACTACGTTCGTTTACTGAATCCGTACTAAAATAAGATGCAGAATCGTTTTTTGTTAGATGTAAAGATTCGCTGAACTACGTAGTTCAGTGAATATTTACTACAGGACTTGCTGAAATTTGTGCGGGCGTATTTCCATGCGGAAAAAAATTTTAGAATTCGACGTGGTGGTGGTCGGCAGCGGAGCCGCAGGGCTCTCGGCCGCCCTGAGGCTAGCCGAGAAGGGACTCTCCGTCGCAGTGGTGACCAAGAGGGACGTCTCGGAGACGAACACGCGCTACGCCCAGGGAGGCATCGCCTCCGTGATAGACGGGGAGGACAGTTTCGACTCCCACGTGAAGGACACGCTGGCGGCAGGAGATCACCTCTGCAAGGCCGATGTGGTCCGCAGGATCGTCGAGGCAGGCCCCGCCGCAATCAGATCCCTCGAGAAATATGGATTGCATTTCACCAAGCGCGGCGAGATCGGCGAGGAGGAGAACGTCTCCGACTACGACCTCGGCAAGGAGGGGGGGCATTCGGCCAGAAGAGTCCTCCATTCGGGCGATTTCACCGGAGAGGAGATCGAGAAGACCCTGGTCGGCGCATGCAGGAGGCAGCCGCGCATAGAGATCTTCGAGAACCACGTGGCCGTGGACATCATCACGTCGGCGAAACTCGGATGGATGGGCGAGGACTTCGCCCTGGGCAGCTACGTCCTGGACGCGAAATCGCGAGAGGTCCGGACTTTCGTCTCAGCCGCGACGGTCGTCGCCTGCGGGGGAGCCGGCAAGGCCTACCTCTATTCGAGCAACCCGGACATCGCCTCCGGAGACGGTATAGCCATGTGCTACCGCGCCCACGTCCCCATCCTGAACATGGAGTTCTTCCAGTTTCATCCGACCATTCTATACCACCCCGAGGAGAAGTCCTTTCTAATAAGCGAGGCCCTGCGCGGCGAGGGAGCCAGACTGCTGGTGAGGGGGGCCGACGGCAGGCTGCGCGAATTCATGAGGAACTACCACCACCTCGGAGCCTTGGCCCCGCGCGACATCGTCGCAAGGGCCATAGACAACGAACTGAAGAGAAGCGGGCAGGAGTCGGCCTTCCTCGACATAACCGGCAAGAGCAGGGATTTCCTCCAGAGGAGATTCCCCAAGATATTCGCCAAGCTCCTATCCCTCGGCATGGACATGTCGAAGGAGCCGATACCGGTGGTCCCGGCGGCACACTACTGCTGCGGGGGCGCACAGACCGACCACGCCGGCAGGACGGGCATAAGAGGGCTCTATGTGGCCGGGGAGAGCGCCTGCACCGGCCTCCACGGGGCCAACAGGCTGGCGAGCAACAGCCTCCTGGAGGCGGTCGTCGTCGCGAAATTCGCAGCCGAGCATATATCCGCCAATTTCAAGAGGCTCCGCGGCGAGCGGCCCAGCGGAAGGATACCCCTGTGGAGAAGCGGAAACGCGACGAACTCGGACGAGCTGGTGGTGGTTTCCCACAACTGGGAGGAGATCAGGAAGTTCATGTGGGACTATGTCGGAATATTCAGGACCAACAAGAGGCTGGAGAGGGCGAAGAACAGGATAAAGAACATCAGGAAGGAAATCGAGAAATACTACTTGTACTTCCAACTCACAATAGACCTCGTC
>CAZGJP010000008.1:14124-26949 GCA_964526605.1 uncultured Lentisphaera sp. | reverse complement strand
GAAGGCTAGTCAAAAAACGAATCGCTTGTAAAGGAATTGAATGCGTGGAAGTTTGAGTTTTCGATAATTAAGAACAAATGGGAAATTGGAGGATACAGCCTTTTATCATTGTTTATTGTATCGGTCGTATTTTTAGCTGTCCTGAAATTTCGTAGGAAAAGACATTTATCACAAGATCCATCACGATTGTCAACCCCAAAAGCCTGCTGAATAATGTTGCCTCCTGCACTATCCTATCTAATGTCCCTTGGATTGCTTGTCCCTGGATTGTATCTGGCTGCTGGGGACACTCCGGAAAAGGCTCCCGCCGGAGATGATATTGTTTTCTCGCATTCCAGTGATTGGAAGCTCTTGAGTTCAGGGTTGAAAAGGGATGCAGAGCGGCCCGTCTTAGGTGCCGAGCTTCTTTCCACCGTTCAAGTCCGAAAGCCGGATGATTTTCCGGTGATACTCCATCCGGGACAGCGTGCGGCTGTTTCCCTTGACAATCTTCCTAGTCGCGCCGATTTGCTTGTCACCTGCCGCGTGAAGTTTCCGCCGCGTGAGGATTCAAGAGTTGTTTTTGCGACGGAACTTGTTTTCAACGGCAAGAGCATCTCAAGGAGAGTGTCCTGGGAGGAGACGGAGATTTCCGCATTCATACCGTCTGCCTACATTGAATGCTTCGGGAATGTTTTTGAAGTTCGCAACACGGGGACATCAAGAATAGGCATCGAGCTTTTCACCGTTTCCTCTTCCTTGTCGGGCAAGGTGGATGGAGTCGTGGGATCCGACACGGCACTGTCGAAATTCCTAGATGCCTTCAACTACAATATATTGATGACGCACTGGCATGGTGGGAGTTATGCTCAGAAGGCGTCCTTGAGGCTGATGCATGACTATATTTCTTTTGTCGGCGGCAATAGGATGCTTCCGTCCTTGGATGGCATAGCATATGAAGACTTATACGATCCGTCAGGTGGGGGACCGTTTCCTGCCTTCTTCGCATTGAAGATGCTATCGAATCTCTCTGAAGGCGTTTCTCAGGCGATTCCAAGCAACATAGAACCGATCAATTAAGGTACGAGCCTTTCGCCGATGACAACGGCGGCTGCGTTTAGGCGGTTGGACGGAACAGTGGTGCTACTTGTTGTCAGCCGGACAGGCGAGAAGGAGAGCTTGCGTCTGCAGGTTCCGGTTGCATTTAGCGGAAACTGCAAAATGATGATAATTGATGGGTTCATTCCTGAAAGGCTTTCAAAATTACATCCGCGGCAGCCTGTCATGCGAACTAGCACAGAGAAGGGGGATATATCCGGTGGGATCTATGAGCGGCGCATTGATGTCGAGGGATTTGCCGCTATTGTACTGAGCACTGGTGGGAAATTTCCCTCTTTGGACATTCCATATGAGCAGTGGCAAGCCCCCGCGTTCAGAAAAGGAGTTCTCAAGGCGGATTCTCGAAGAGAAAACTTTGCGCAATTGCGGATTCCGGTGCGTGGCGGCACCGGTGCCGGAACATCAAATTGGGTCAACTGCAAGCACTCTTCCATAGATGCAACGAAGGCTGATGTCGGCAAGATAAAAAGCATTGTTCCCTATGAAAAGAAAAGCGATTTTATGGAGATTTGCTATCCTGACGGGAAGATGCTTGTCCCTGACGGAGTGGTTCTTTTTTGGGGTAAGATTCCAGAAAATTACACCGAATTTTCTTTTTGGGTGTATCCGAGGGTATCCGGTCTTAAGGTCAAGCCTCCAAAAATAATAACATTACAGGCGTATATCGAAGATTCGGAGGCCAGACGGCATTTTTTGGCGCTCGATCTTGATCTGGATAGGTGGCAGAGGGCTTCTTTGTCCTCGAAGTCGGTGAAGTTGGCATCGAGCGGAAGAATCTGCATCGTCGGCAATCCGAAACTGCCTGAATACAAGGACGGCGCAAAAGTGTCGTTTGAATTAAACGGATTCTGCGTGGTCGGAGACAACCATCCGCAGCACGGAAAGTCGGGCTTAAAAAGTTCCCGTGCCGTCTTTGACAAAAAAGAAGCAAGGTTTATCCTGTCCGGGGAGCCTGAAAAATACTTCGAGTATAGGCATCAGTTTGTGGAGCCGGTGGAGTTGGAATCTGTCTCGGAGCTTTCCGCTTACGACAACCTGAAGTATGTCTACAAGAAAGAGTCCCAGATACTGGAGATAAGCGGAAGATTTCCAAGATTGAAGAACACCAAATCCGATTCGCTTGACGAGAAGGCGGCGGAGAAGGATTTAAGCTTCAGCCTTTCGCAAGAAGCCCGGAAATGCTGTGAAAATGTGGAAATCTCAAAATATGACGATGGAAGACTTTCAATTCTTGTTTTGAAAGCTTTATTTAGAGGGATTTGACAAGGCCGGGTCCTGTGCGTGGCGGGAGACCGGGGGTTGAACATAGCATCAAACAAAGTGGAGGAAACTACCATAGCAAGGCTAGTCAAGGATGGCGACTACTCTCTGAGAGGTCGGGAAGTGCGTCTGATAGGTGGCAAGGGCGAGCAGCACGGCATAGTGCCTTTCGCCAAGGCGGTCGAAATCTCCAAGGGGGAGGGTCTTGATCTGGTCCTCGTGGCCGACACGGCCAATCCACCAGTCTGCAGGGTGATGAACTACGGGAAGTTCATCTACGAGCAGAAGAAGAAGGAGAAGGAGCAGCGCAAGGCCCATCACGCGCAGAAGGTGAAGGAGATCAAGTTCTCCGCCAACATCAACCAGCACGACTACGACACCAAGCTCAGACATGCGGTTGAATTCCTCGATGAAGGATGTAAGCTAAAGACCACGATGATGTTCAGAGGCAGGGAGATGGCGCATCAGGAGCTCGGCTTCAGAATCATGAGAAAACTCATGAAGGACTTGGAGAACGTCGGAGTTCCGGAAGCGGAACCAAGGCTGCTCGGGCGCAACATCGTGCTCAACTTCAACCCGGGACATGGACATAAATCCTGAGGTAATTAATTACCTCATCCTGAGAAAGGCAAGACTATGGCGTCCGCCTTCCCAGCGATCGAAAACTCAACAAAAAGGAGACAAAGAGATGCCGAAGATGAAGACAAGGAAGACCGCAGCCAAGAGGCTGAAACAGACAGGGACCGGCAAGTTCCTGCGCCACAAGGCCGGAAGAAGGCACCTCATGACGGGCAAGAGCGCCAAGAGGCGCAGACGCCTGCGCAAGCCCGCTATCGTCGGCAGCGCCGACAGCAACAGGGTCAGGGCGGCACTGCCCTACGGGCTTTGATTTTTCCGGCAAAGGGCATGGGGCGGGGAGTCTCATATTGTTCCATCCCTGAAACCACCAGCTGGAGAACATACTAACCCACAACTATGAAATAAAACATCTGAAAGAAGGAATCACAGCATGAGAGTCACTTCATCCGTTCCGTCGAGAAAGAGGAGAAGGCGCCTCCTGGAGCGCGCAAAAGGCTACTACGGAGCATCCAGCAAGAGGATCAGGACGGCATATGACGCCGTTGACAAGGCTGGCCAGAACGCATACATAGGCAGGAAGCAGAAGAAGCGCCAATACCGCAGACTCTGGACGGTGCGAATCAACACGGCATGCAGAGAGCTGGGAACCACCTACAGCGCATTCATCAGCGCGCTCGCGAAGGCGGGATCCAAGCTGAACCGAAAGGTGCTGGCCGACATGGCGGTCCGCGACATGGATGCATTCAAGGCGCTCGTCCAGAGCGTGGCACCGGCGAAGACCAAGGCGGGATGATAGCAGGTCTCGGGTCAGGGTTCAAGATTCGGGATTGCACGATGGGTAAACGGACAAAGACATCGTTCCAAGGCATTTCCAATCTTGCATCCCGCCCGCCGGCTCTTTCTCCAGAGGAGAACGGGCAAGTATCCTGTATCCTGAATCTTGTATCCTGTATCTTGTATCCAGAATCCCGAGAGAATCAATGTCCTCATTTATTGAAAAACTGAAAGCCGCCCGCGAAGATGGTGGGAAGAATATTCTCGCCGCTTCCGACCCCCAGTCGCTGGAGACAGCCAAGGCGGCGCTGTTCGGCAGGAACGGCGTCTTCACGGCGCTTGGCAAGGAACTCGGCGCTCTTCCGGCCGAGGAGAAGCCGGCCGCCGGCAAATCACTCAACGATGCGAAGAGGGAGCTGTCGGCTCTCCTCGACGAGACCGCCGCGAAAATCGCGGGGCAGGGGGCTTCCACGGGCAAAGGCATTGATCTCACGTTGCCGGGCCGCAGGAGAAGGATAGGCCACAAGCATCCTGTCAGCATTGTCATCGACGACTGTGTCGCCATATTCCGCAGGATGGGCTTCATCGTCGCCGAAGGTCCGGAGATAGAGACAGTCTTCAACAACTTCGATGCGCTCAACACTCCGCAGGACCATCCGTCGCGCGATCCGGCCGACACCTTCTATTTCGAGGACGGCAGGCTTCTGAGGACGCAGACGTCGCCGGTGCAGATTCGCGTCATGGAGAAGCAGTCTCCTCCGGTCAGGATCGTCGCTCCGGGCAGGTGCTTCAGGCGTGACACGCCGGATGCGACGCATAGTGCGAACTTCCACCAGATCGAGGGGCTCTACGTGGACAGGGGCGTTTCGATGGCCGACCTCAAGAGCGTGCTTTTGCATTTTGCGAAGGAGCTCATGGGGCCGGATGTGGAAATCAGGCTGCGTCCTCATTTCTTTCCGTTCACCGAGCCAAGCGTAGAATACGACTTTTCCTGCGTGATGTGCGCGGGGAAGGGATGCCGGGTATGCAAGCAGTCGGGATGGTTGGAAATATCCGGAGCTGGAATGGTCAATCCCGCAGTGCTCAGGAATGTCGGATACGACCCTGAGGAATGGAGCGGATTCGCCTTCGGAATGGGAATAGAGCGCATAGCCATGATCAGATACAGGATATCCGACATCAGGCTCCTCTACGAGAACGAAACCAGATTCCTCGAACAGTTCTGAACTGCGACATGTCCAGCGGGCCATGGCGAACTTTCACAACCGGGGCCTCATCTCAAGGAATCTCGGATGAAGATCATCACAAAAACCGAACTGATGCTGCTGATCGCCAAAGTCGGACTTAGGCCCGGGAAGTCGCTTGGGCAGAATTTCATGGTGGACGAGAACATGCTCGACTTCATTGTAAGGTCGGCCGCGCCAAAGTCGAGCGACTGCATCTTGGAAGTCGGGCCGGGCTTCGGCGCGCTCACGAAGCGCCTTGTCGGAAATGTGTCGGAGCTTTACGCGATAGAGCTAGACATAAAGCTTTATTCGCACTTGCAGGAGGAGATCAAGGATCCTTCATTTCATCTCATTCGAGGCAACGCGTTGAAAATCGATTTGAAGGAGCTTTTCGACTCTCGCGAATTCCGCATAATATCCAATCTGCCATACGCCATATCCACGCCATTCGTCCTGAATGTGATAGAGTCGGGGGCGATTCCATCGAGCATGCATCTGGTCCTGCAGGAGGAGACCGCCGACAGGTTCTGCGCGATGCCGCGGGATCCCGATTATGGCGCGTCGTCGGTCCTTGTCCAGACGTTCTTCGGGATTGAGAAGATACGGAGGATTCCTCCGGAGGTATTCCATCCTGCGCCGGAGGTCGGCTCCGCGTTCGTGTCGTTCTCGAGACGGGCGGTATCGCTAGGTGACGATGGGAGGAGGAATTTCTTCCGCATAGTCAAGGCAGCCTTCTCAAGCCGTCGCAAGACTCTCGCTAACAACCTGTCTGCGATTTTCGCGAAGGACAGGGCTATTGGGATTCTCCGACAGCTCTCCCTTTCTCCGAACGTGCGCGCGGAGGAGCTTCCGCCCGGGAAATACATGGAGATCGCGAAATTCGCATTATGATCCTGAAGCGACCGGCTCATTCGTCGCGCGGGGGGACGCTCTTGGTGCCGAATTCGAACTTGTCCTTGAGGTCGGGAATCATTCCGACCGAGTGGCGGGATATCTTGACGGTATTCTTGCAGAGCGCCTTGTCTATCTCCTCCGCGGAGATGGTGCCAGTCTCGGTGGTGACGTATTCCTTGCTCTCGTCGTTCGGATCCGGAACGACGAAGGTGAGGTCGCAGTTGGCGCATTCGGCGGCCTGCCCGGCGAACTCGAGAGGAACGAAATACACCGTCTTGCACTTGGGGCATGAGACTTTGAATTCCTTGTCCATGGCAAAAAACCGTTTTTACTTATTATAGCTCTACTCTCTGGCAAAGTCAAAGGAGCCTGTCGCAAAACATGCATTGCGGGGCGATTGCGATGGCTCGAAGGGAAGATTCACTCCCATTCGATTGTGCCCGGAGGCTTGGACGTTATGTCGAAGACCACCCGGTTCACTCCGTCCACCTCGTTGATGATGCGGTTCGCGATTTTCGCAAGCAGGTCGTAGGGGACGCGGACCCAGTCCGCCGTCATCCCGTCGGAGCTGTCAACTGCGCGGAGCGCGATTACGTTGTCGTAGGTTCTCTCGTCACCCATGACGCCGACCGTCTTTACCGGGAGCAGGACCGCGAAAGTCTGCCACGTCTTGTGGTATAGTCCTGACTTTTTCATCTCCTCGACCACGATGCTGTCGGCGTTCTTGAGTATGTCGAGGTATTCCCTGCGGACTTCGCCGACGACTCTGACGCCGAGGCCGGGGCCTGGGAATGGCTGCCGCATGATGATCTCGTCTGGAAGTCCGAGCTGTCTGCCGACCTCCCTCACTTCGTCCTTGAACAGCTGGGCGAGGGGTTCGAGGAGCTTGAGTTTCATTCTCTTCGGCAGTCCGCCTACGTTGTGGTGGCTTTTTATCATCGCGCTCGGATTGCCTCCGATGGGGACGCTCTCGATGACGTCTGGATAGGTGGTGCCCTGCGCGAGGAATCCGGCATTTCTGATCTTCGCCGCCTCCGCGTCGAAGACCTTCACGAACTCCCTGCCGATGATCTTCCGCTTGCGCTCGGGGTCGGAGACGCCCTTGAGCCTGTCCAGGAAGCGTTTCGATGCGTCAACGTACTTGAGCGGCATCTTCATGTTGCGCGCGAAGAGTTCCACGACCCTCTTCTCCTCGTTCTTGCGCAGCAGGCCGTTGTTCACGAATATCGGGCGCAGGCGCTTGCCAATGGCCTTGTGTATGAGGGCGGCGGCGACGGAGGAGTCAACTCCTCCGCTGAGCCCCAGTATGACATTCCTGTCCCCGACCTTCTCCCTTATTTCCGGGATGGATCTTTTGATGAACGAGCTCATCGTCCAGCTCCCCGACGCTCCGCATGTCCTCAGGCAGAAGTTGCGCAGCATCTTGATCCCTTCCGGAGTGTGCGCCACTTCCGGATGGAACTGTATGCCTATTGTCCTCGTGCTGGAATTCTCCGCCGCGGCGAACTCGGTGTTGTCGGTGCTGGCGATGGGCTTGAATCCATCTGGGAGCCGCAGGACCTTGTCCCCGTGGCTCATCCACACGGTGGTCAGTGGCGAGACTCCGTCCAGGAAGGCATTTGCTGTTCCCGACCGCAACTCGGCCCTTCCATATTCCCTCGACTTCGACCGCTCGACCTTGCCGCCCAGCATGTGCACGGACAGCTGGAATCCGTAGCATATGCCCAGGATCGGGATTCCGAGCGAGAATATCCTCTTGTCGCAGACGGGCGCGTTTTTGGAGTAGACGCTGGCCGGTCCTCCGCTGAGGATGATTCCGGAGGGGCTCATATCCCGCAGTTTGTCCGCTGGCATATCGAAGGGGACTATCTTGCTGAAGACTCCGCATTCGCGGATTCTTCTGGCGATCAGCTGGCTGTATTGCGAGCCGAAGTCGAGGATGACGATGGATTCATTCTGGTTCATGTTGTTCACTTCCTGTGTTTTTTCACCACGCACAAGTCATTGCATCGGGGGCAGTGCGCGAGTTTCTCCCCCGCCTTCACGAGAAATCCATAATGGCACTTTCCGCATAGGCAAAGCGACGCCTCCGAGATCTTCCACTCGTATGCCTTCCTCCTCACCAGCTCCCTGATCCAGAGGAGAAATATTCCGACGAAGGAGAAGGAAATGTACACCGCGAAGAAATCCTGTGCCGATATGCGCATCATTCGCTATTCCCTCCAGAGTATGCGGACCACCGAGATGTCTTCTCCCGATTTCGATAGAGATGCCGCCAGCAGAGGAGCCATCGCCCTCGCGGCGTCAGCGTCGAGCGCCGCATCCGACGAGCTGGAAACAGTCCTGTAGGATATTATCCTGTCCGGCCCCTTCATACGGAATTCAATCTCGGTGTGGCTCTTCGCCCGCGCCGGATCAAGCCCGGCCAGGGCGGTTGACAACTGCTTCAAGCTCCTGCCAAAGCCGTCGAAGACCAGCGGATGGCGCCTGTCCACCTGCCCCTTGGTGAAGATATCCATGGAAAGCACGGGGCTGAATGAGAGGGGAACTATGGTTTCGCATGAGAAAAGCCTTTCCGAAAGACGTAGGGGCGCGGAGGATGCCTGCCGAACGGAAGCCGATGCAGTGTGGTCGAGGAGGTCCGGAGTCGCCGGGGCGCTCCGGCGCTTGCGTTCCTCCCTGAGCGCGGAGAATCCACGTCTCGCGTCGGGGGAGAGGATGAACGACGACCTGAAGTTCTCTATCGCCGCGGAGAACGCGGGCGACTGGTCCGGACCGCCATCCGGTATGACGTAGACCTTCTCCATCGTCCCCTTCTGCGTGGTCGCGGCGATGTCGCGCTGGTCGAAGAGGAGCAGGGGAAGATGCGCCAGAACCGTCGCTGCGACGGCGGCGGAGACCCTGAATCGCGTCTGGCGGCTGCTGGTTTTGGGTTCAATCCCCATCTTGCGAGGCCTCCGTCCTCTTCTCCGGATTTGTCGCGGCGTATACGTCTAGCTTGAAGTGCCTCGCGAGCGACATGAGCCTGACCACCTCTCCATATTCGGTGCTTCTGTCGGCGAGTATGATCACCGAGTCCACCTTCCACTTCGCCGCGTAGGATCCGAGCTGTATCTTGAGCTGATCCCAGTCGAAGCGCTCGTCGTTAAGCAGGTATGTCCCCGTCTTCTCGATGGTTATGACCACCTTCTCGGCCCTCTTGTCCTCGGGGTCCACGGCTTCCGGGAGTTTGATCTCTATGCCGCTTATCTGCACGAAGGAGCTCGATATCATGAAGAAGAGGAGCAGCAGGAAGACCACGTCTATCATTGGAGTGAGGTCTGGCCTCCCCTTTATTATCGAGAGCTTTGTCCTGAATACGCTCACTTGTCTTCCTTTTCGCCAGCCGGCGACGAATCGCTCTGCTTGAAGAAATAAATCATCTCCGAAGCGGCCTTCTCCATGTCGAGGGTTATCGCCTCGATCCGGGAGACAAGATAGTTGTGCCCGATGTAGCATGGAATGGATACGCAGAGGCCACCGGCCGTCGTGTAGAGCGCCTCGCCGATGTCCTTGGCCAGATCCTTCGCGTTGACGAAGGCTCCGAGGCTGTTGATCGTCGTGAACACCCCTATCATGCCTATCACGGTTCCCAGAAGGCCCAGCAGGGGGGCGATGTATGCGATGGTGGCCAGGATGTTCATGCGCGACTCAATGCGCGGTATCTCCCCGAGGGAGGCGTCCTGCACCGCCTGCGCGATGTCGGCGTCCTTGTTCTCGTGGCTTAGGATGGCCGTCCTGAGTATGTGCGCGACCGGACCCGGGGTGTCGTCGCATAGGCTTACCGCCTCCACCACATTGCCCTTCTTGAGCACGTTGACGAGCCCCTTGACCAGTTCGCCGACGTTTATCTGTATGCGGTGCAGGTAGAGGAGCTTCTCGATGAAGACGAATACGGCGACGACGCTGCATAGCGCGATTATCCACATCACCGGCCCGCCGATGATTATGATGTCCTTCAGGAGCATTTCCAACACCTCATTTTTTCTGTTTTTCCGCGGCGGCGTCGAGATTCTGGCGCATCTGCCCTATAGCCTCGGGGGCGATGGCGACCGTGTCCGCATATATCCTCTCGGCCTCCGAGAGGGAGTCCGCATCGCCCTTGCCGATGTATATCTTCATGGCCGCGGTGGCGGCCTTGACAAGCCATAATGTATCCCTTCTGAATCCTCTGCGCCAGTCAACATCGAAGCTGGCCAGCATTTCGCGGTATCTTGCCAGCGCAGCGCCGGGGTCCCCGAGCTTCTCCTCGCATCTGCCCAGCTTGTAGAGGGCCTGTTCGCGGAAGTCCACCGGCACTTTCGCCGCGTCGGCCACCTTGCGGTAGAACTCGGCCGCCTTGACCATCTTCTCCCTGTCCTTCTCGGTGGATAGTGCGAAATGGCAGTCGCCCAGCCTTCCGTAGGCGGCTATCGCCACGGGCGAATCCGGCTTCCTCATCGCGGCTTTCATGAAGAACGGGATGGCCTTCTCGTAGTCGCCGCGCCCGCTGAGCATGTCGCCCCTGAAGAACTGCGCGTCCTGGCATGACGGCTGCTCGGGGAATTTCTCCGAGAGCTCGTCGAGCATGGAAAATCCCCTGTCCATGTCGTTCGATGACACAGCGATCTTCGCGGCCTCGAGAAGCGCCTCGGCGCAGAGATCCTTCTCCTCGGGGAATCCACCCTTGACCTTCAGGTAGGTCTTCTCCGCGTCGGCATTCCTGCCCGAATCCCTCTTGAAGTCCGCCAGCCACAGCAGCGCCAGGGCGGTGCTTCTCGAGCCGGGCCATTTCTCCGACATCGAGACTGCGGCCTTCTCCGCCGCCTCGAAGTCGCCGGCCAGCACGTCGGCCCCGATCTTCCTGTAGACCGCATGCTGCGACACGTCGCTGTCCGGATACTTCGCCGCTATGGCGGAGAACTTCGCGGAGGCCTCCCTGTATCTGCCGTCCTCCACGAGCATCTCAGCCGCCTCGCGCATGATGTCCGGGGCGAAGCCGCTGTTCGGATACTTCTCCGAATAGGAATTGAGCATCCGCATCGCCTCGTCCCTCCCTGCGGACCTCCTCGCCGCCATCGCCTCCATGAAGAGAAGCTCCTGCATGTGGCGGCTGCTCGACACATCGTCCTTCCTATCCCTTATCGTTGACATGGTCTTCTTGAAGTCCCCGGAACGATAGAACGACTTGACCTGGCCGAAAAGGGCGTCGTCCCTGAGCTCCGGAAAATCGGCCGCGATCTTCGCGAATCTGGCTGCGGCCGCGGAATAGTCGCCCTTCGCGAAGTAGAGCTCCGCATAGAGAATGGCCGCATTGCTAGCGGCGGCGGGCAAGCCTATCGAGGGGATCTTTGATATCACACGCTCGGCCGACGCGAAGTCTCCGGCCGAGACGAGGCCGGCGGCCGCCTGCATAGCAGCCTTCATCGCCGTCTCGGGATTCTCGTCTCCGACAAGCCTCTCATATTCCCCCATCGCCTTCTCCTTCTGGCCGTCGGCGAAAAGCGCGTCGGCGTATTTAAGCGCCACTTCGGACGCGGCAGACCGGGAGGACTCCGCCCCGAGAATGTCCTCGTATATCCTGATCGCCTCCTTCGTCTCCCCCCTCGACATCTTGATATCGGCGCAGAGGATTCCAAGCCTCAGCGAGAGGAGCCTGTCCCTGGACATTGCCCTCGCGTCGTCCAGAAAAATCGCGGCCGATTGGTGATCCTTGCCTCTTATGGCGCAAAGGGAAAGCGCCCAGAGGGAGAAGACTGACGATGTCTTGCGCGCCAGCTCCCTGCGGTCCAGCTTTCGGTAGGACTGGAGCGCCTCGTCCTTCATGCCGAGCGCGTAGAGGGAGAGAATCCCGGAGAGCTTCGCCTTCTCGGCCTCGTCGGGTTTCTTGATCTCCGTGGCGATGTCCTTCCCCGACTGGAGCGATGCGGCTATTCTAAGCGCCCGCCCTGTTTCGGTCCATGACTCGCCGGCTCCTTCGGACTCCATCCTGCGTGAATATTTCAATGCAAGATCCCAGTCCCCCCTCGCGACCCCCGAGAGCGCGAGGGCCAGCAGTATCCTGCAGTTGAAATCCTTGTCAGGCTGCGGATAAGGCTCGATCAGGGATCGCAGTTTCTCCGATGCCGCGTCCATCCCGCCCTTGGACATTTCGAGCACCGCGCCGAAGTAGGCGGCCTTTGCCCTCACGGCCGGATCGGACTCCATCAGGGGGCCGAACGACTTCTCGAACTCCTTCAGCTCGCTTTCCGCCCGGACAAAATCACCGCTCTCCACCAGAAGCGATATGATGTTCACTCCGGCCTGCGCCTTCTCCCCGGGCGAGAGAAGAAGCTCCCTGAGCTGGCGGTGGTATTTCACGGCGAGCGCAATATCGTTGTCCTGCACTGCCCTCTCGGCGAGCATGCGGACTCTCTCGACGTCCTCGGACTGCGCCATGAGCCGCCAGGGGCATGCCCATGGCGAAAGCGCGGCCGCCAGGATTAGTAGCGGAATCGCGGGACCAAGAGCCGGCGAACGGCCCGAAGATGCTGAAAAAAGCCTTCCCACCTTGTCTAAGCCCTTCTTGGAGTTAATTTATGGAAGCCATCATTATATATGCGAAAAGCGGATTTTCCAAGCTGTCGTTGATGAAAAAAGCAGCAGTCAAGAACGAACTTTACATTGCCGCGGCCGGAATCGAGGCCCGCATCCGCGAGGAAGGCTTCAAGGCGTATTTCGCCGGCGGCTTCCCGCGCGACCTTCTTCTTGGAAGGACGATCAAGGACGTGGACATCGCCACAAGCGCGCTTCCGGACGATGTCGAGAGGATATTCCCCAGAACCTTCGAGACGGGGAAATCGTTCGGGGTCGTGAACGTGCTTCACGGAGGATTCAGGTTCGAGATCGCCACCTTCAGGGAGGAGAGAGGCTACAGCGACGGCAGGAGACCGGACCACGTCTCCTACACCGGCGATCCATCGCTGGACTCCGCCCG
>CAZGJP010000008.1:0-14114 GCA_964526605.1 uncultured Lentisphaera sp. | reverse complement strand
TGTTACCAACCACGCGTTAAAAAGGGGGGTGACGGCCGGAGGGAATTAAACGTAAAAACGTTGTTATATTTACCTGTGTCCGAGGTGTTAATTGACTTTCAAGGGGGTCTCCGCGACATCGCAAGGGGCGTCGTCCGTGCGGTTGGCGATCCCCTCGAAAGATTTTCCGAGGACCATCTGCGCATCTTGAGAGCCGTCAGGTTCGCCGCGGAATACGGATTCGAACTCGATCCGTCCACCGAGACCGCGATCAGGAGGGACGCACACCTGCTCAAAAGGATTTCATCCGAGAGGATCAGGGACGAGCTGGAGAAGATGCTCAAGGGCTTCGATCCGGCCTCCGCGTTCGCAAACCTCGAACGGCTTGGAATACTCGATGCCATATTGCCGGAGCTGTGCGGCATGAGGGGGACTCCCCAGGACCCGGAATACCATCCCGAGGGAGACGTGATGGCGCACACCCTGCTGATGCTGTCGCACATGGTCGCGCCATCCAGCGCCCTGGCATGGTCGGTTCTCCTGCACGACTGCGGAAAACCGGTGTCCTTCACGAGGGGCGCCGATGGCAGATGCCACTTCTACGGCCACGAGGAGGAAGGAGCGAGAATGGCCGGATCCATATTGGCTCGCATGAAACTGCCATCGAAAGTCTCGGACAACGCAGCCGCTGCCGTGAGGAACCACATGAGAGCCGCATCCGCCCCGCAGATGCGCCAGTCTAAAATCTCCAGGATGATTTGCGCCGAAAATTTCCCCGACGAACTCGAACTGCACAGGATAGACTGCATCTCGAGCCACCGCAAGATGGACAGCTACGTCCACATGCTGGACAGCTACTCCCAGTTCGAGTCCCGTCCCAGAATGCCGGAAAGACTCGTCGACGGAGACGACCTCATCGGACTCGGACTCGAACCGGGACCGCAGTTCTCCAAAATCCTCTCGGAGCTGCACAACATCCAGATCGAGAACCCGCAGATCGGAAAGGACGGATTGTTGGCGAAGGCGGTGCAAATGGCCCATGGAGAGGACATGATCCCGCTCCTCGGCAAATGCGGCGGCGGCATGAAATCATGTCAGTTTGAGATATGGAGGTGAACCATGTTCATAAGCACTGAGAGCGAATGGAAATGCGGCGAATGCGGATTCTCCGAGAAGGGCGCCCCACCGCCCACCAGCAGATTACTCCTGTTCCTGCACGAGGGCGGGTGCGCCTTGGCCGTGACACTCGCAGTCGCCTCGATCATACTCGTGCGATTCGTCAGACCAATCTACTTCCTATGGGGTGGCCTGGCCGTCTTGCTCGTCGTGGTCGCGCTCCTCGTCTCGGATCTTCTCCGCAAAGCAGCCTTCTTCCGCGCGATGAAGATGCGCCAGTGTCCGAAATGCGCTGCAAAGGGCAGATGGTCGTTTAAATCCAAGGGAGGAATCGTGTGATGCAGACGGCAGGGGACTTGAAAATCCAGTCCGGAAGACTATTGTTCCTACTTCTGTTTCATTGCAGTTGAGTCTTTCCTTTTTTTTAACGGAGATCTGCATGAGAAAGCCGAAGGCATCCTCCAAGGACAGGAAAATACTGTGCATAGGCGCCGGATACGTAGGCGGTCCGACCATGGCCGTGATCGCGGCCAAATGCCCCGAATACACGGTCAGGGTCGTGGACATAGACAAGGGCCGCATAGACGCCTGGAACTCGAAAAATCTTCCCATCTACGAGCCGGGCCTCGACGAGCTGGTCGGAAAAGCCCGCGGGAGGAACCTCTTCTTCTCGACGGACGTGGAGAAGGCCATCGACGAGTCGGGCATCATATTCGTCAGCGTGAACACGCCCACGAAGACCTTCGGCGAGGGCGCTGGAATGGCCGCCGACCTGCAGTATTGGGAGAAGACGGCACGCGCAATAGTCGAATGCTCGCACGACGACAAGATCGTCATAGAGAAGAGCACGCTGCCTGTCCGCACCGCGGAGGCCATGCACAGGATACTGCAGTCCAACAGCAAGGGGCTCAATTTCGACATAATATCCAATCCGGAGTTCCTCGCGGAAGGAACGGCGGTAAGGGATCTGGAGAACCCCGACAGGGTCCTCGTCGGCTCGATGGCATCGAGAAGCGGAAAGGCTGCCGCCGCGAAAATCGCGGACATCTATGCGCACTGGGTCCCGCGCGAGAGAATCCTCCTCACGAACGTCTGGAGCAGCGAACTGTCGAAACTCGTCTCAAACGCCATGCTCGCCCAGCGGATATCCTCGGTCAACAGCATCTCCGCGCTATGCGAGAAGACCGACGCGGACATCGACGAGGTTGCGAAGGCCGTCGGGATGGACAGCCGCATAGGGCCGAAATTCCTCAAGGCTGGCGTCGGATTCGGAGGCTCCTGCTTCAAGAAGGACATCCTCAACCTCGTCTACCTATGCCGATTCTACGGCCTGGAAGAGGTCGCCCAATACTGGAGCAAGGTCGTCGAGATCAATGAATACCAGGAGCGCAGATTCGTCCTCAACATGATCCGCAGCATGTTCAACACGGTCGCCGGGAAAAAGATAGCCCTGCTCGGATTCGCCTTCAAGGCCGACACCGGCGACACGCGGGAGGCTCCGGCAATCTATGTGGCGAGAAAACTCGTCGAGGAACGCGCAGAAGTGAGCATATACGACCCGAAGGCGATGGAGAACGCCAAATCCGACCTAAGGGACATCGCCGGCAGGATCGGCTTCGCCAAGAATCACGTCGAATGCGTGAAAGGCGCCCATGCCGTGGCCGTCCTTACCGAATGGCGCGAGTTCACCACATACGACTACAGGAAGATATTCGACTCCATGGAGAAGCCAGCCTTCATATTCGACGGAAGAAACATCCTCGACAGAAAGGCCCTCTTCAAGATCGGATTCAACGTCCACTCCATCGGCAAGTCCCCCATGAGAAACATCTGAAATCGAGAACATGTCGGCCCCGGACGAGGTGAAGATATCCTTCGCATTTAGCGGACTTTCAGCAATATCATTTGTTTGAGCTGGTTCATTGCTGTTGCGGCGGCGCGTTCGCGGACTTGCTCCCGGGTGCCGCCGAAGACATGCCTGCGAATTTCGCATTTTCCCCTATATGATGTTCCGATGAAGACGAGTCCGACGGGTTTGGTTTTTGTTCCGCCGCCGGGGCCGGCGATTCCGGTGATGGAGACTAGCGCGTCTGTGTCGAAGAGGCTTCTGGCGCCCTTCAGCATCTCTTCCGCGCATTCTGCGCTGACCGCGCCGTGTCTTCGGATTGTTTTTCGGTTCACTCCGAGGATTTTCTCCTTGATCTTGTTGTCGTAGGAGACGATTGTTCCCTTGAAGACTTCGGAGGAGCCGGGGATGTCGGTTATTCTCTTTGCGAGGAGTCCGCCGGTGCACGATTCGGCGGTCGAGATGGTCTGGCCTCTCTCCTTGAGTATGAGCATGATCTCCTCGAATATGTTCTCTGCTCGACGGGTTATGAGGTTGATCCCGAGTTTTCTCTCGAGGGATCTGGCTTTTTGCAGGAGGATGCGGGGATCTCCGGACTTGAGATATATCCTGGTGCCTTCGGCCGACGCGCAGTAGGCTGGAAGCGGCGAGGAGGTTCCGCCGAGGATTTCCTCGGTGATGCGCTCGACAAGTGATTCTGGAAGTCCGGACGTGAGGATCCTCCTGCAGGATTGCACTGGGAGTCCGGCCTCCTTCACTAGATCTTCAATACTCTTGTCGAGCATGGGCATCGCCTCGGAAGGGGGGCCGGGAAGGACCAGCATGACAAGCTTTCTTTTCCTGTCCCGGATGATGAATCCGGGTGCGGTGCCGACTTCGTTCAGGACCGTTTCCGCGCCGGAGAGGAGGTCGGCCTGGTTGAATACCGATGCGGGGATGCTCCCCGCGCCTCTGTCTCGCCAATACGATTGCACTCGTCTTCGGATTCTCTCCTCGACCGCCTTGTCGCGTTGAAGTTTCAGTCCGAAGAATGTGGCGATGACCTTTTTTGTTATGTCGTCCGATGTTGGGCCGAGGCCTCCGGTGCTGATCACGAGTCCGGGCTTCGAGCTTAGGATTTCCAGCGCCTCCGTGAGTTTCGAGGCCGTGTCCGGGACGCTGATCTGGATCTCGGGTTCGACCCCGAACTCGGCGAGCTTCTGTCCGATCAGCGACATGTTGCGGTTGACCGTGGATCCCGCGAGGAGTTCGTTGCCGATGCTGAGGACGGCCGCGCGGGGGTTATTCGCCATTTTCCTGGAACTTCTGGTTCGCATTCCTGTTTCCAAAGTTGTTTTTCCTGGTTCTCTGGAAGTCGCCCGCGGACTTATCCACTTTGATGTGGACGCCCTCCTTGCCGAGGACGGCCTCGAAGCTCGATATGAGTTCGTCGGAGATGGCGACGCCTTTGGCGGCCTCGATGAAGACGTTTTCGCTCTCTGCGGTGATGACGCAGAGGACTAGCGGGCATCTGCCCTCGTGGGCCGAGCAGATGTCGAGGACGCGCTCCATCTTGTCCTGTGAAGTCGCTCCCTCGTGCATCCGGAGGTGTATTTCCTTCGTGTATCTGCGGGGGACGTCTTTCACGTCGAGAAATTCGACTATCGAGAGCTCCTTCTTGTCTCCATCCATGGAGTTCTCGACGAAGGCGTTGACGAAGCATATTTTCTCCTCCTCCAGGAAGAGTGGCTTGTCCGGCTGATCCGGGGTTGGTGACAGCTTCTCGAGGAGGTCGGGGGATATGAAGCACCTTGCGCTTCCGAGGAAGTCCTCGAATTCGATTATGGCGAACTTCCTGTTGGACTTCTTGGAGGTTTTTTCCCCGACGGAATTTATGATTCCCCCGATTCTGACCGGGAATGGGGTTTCCTTGACGGCGAGGGCGTCCTTGATGCTGGTCGTGGAGTAGTCCACGATGAGTTTCTTGTATTCGCCGAGGGGGTGTCCGACCACGTAGAAACCGAGTATGTCCTTTTCGGCGGCGAGCAGTTCCTTCTCGCTGTATTCCGGCTGGGCGTTGTCGAAGGACACCTTGGTGACGGTGTCGGCGAAGTCGGCGACGTCGTCGAACAGCGATCCGCGGGAGTCGTCCTTTCGGATGGAGTCCGCGATCTGCAGGGTGTCCGGGATTTTCTCCACGAGGGCCTTGCGCTTGATTCCGAAGGAGTCGAATGCGCCGGCCATGCACAGGTTCTGGAGGACCCTGCTGTTGAGGCTTGCCCCCGCTCGGACGCAGAAGTCGAGGAAGTCCTTGAACCTGCCGTCCTTCTCCCTGCTTCGTTTGATGGCGTCGGCGGCGACTTCGCCGAGCGCCTTCACGGCGCCGAGGCCGAAGCGTATGTTCGGTCCGTCAACGGTGAAGTTGATGCCGCTGACGTTGACATCCGGGGGCAGGATTTTGATGCCCATCCTCTTGCATTCATTGAGGATGTCAATCATGTCCTCGCGCTTTCCCATCTTGTTTGTGAGGTTTGCGCACATGAATTCGACGGGATAATTGGCCTTGAGGTATGCGGTCCTGTATGCGGGGAAGGCGTATGCCGCGCTGTGCGACTTGTTGAATCCGTAATTGGCGAACTTGAGTATCTTTTCCCATATCTCGAGGGCTTTCTCGCGCGGAATGCCGTTGGCCTTGAGGCATCCCTCGATGAACTTGTCCTTTTGCTTCTCCATCGCGTCGGCCTTCTTCTTGCCGATGGCGCGGCGGAGTATGTCGGCCTGTCCGGGGGAGAATCCGGCGACGGCCTGGACGACCTGTATGACCTGCTCCTGGTAGAGCAGTATTCCGTATGTGTCTCTGGCGATGGGCTCTATGAGGGGATGGTCGTAGACTACCGGCCTGCTTCCGAACTTGCCGGCTATGTAGTCGGGGATGAAGTCCATTGGTCCCGGGCGGAATATGGCGATCACATCAATTATGTCCTCGATGCACTTGCATCCGAACTTGATGCAGGTGTCTGTCATGCCGTCGGACTCGAGCTGGAAGACGCATGCCGTTTCTCCCTTGTTGAGCAGCTCGTAGGTCTTCGGGTCGTCGAGTGGGATGTCCTCCTGCTTCAGGGAGACGCCTCTGGTCTGCTTCAGGAGGTCGAGGGTTTCCTGTATGATGGTGAGGGTGGAGAGGCCGAGGAAGTCCATCTTGAGCATTCCGAGAGCCTCGCATTCCGGCGCTGCGAACTGGGTGAGGACCTTTCCGTTGTTGTCCTTCATGAGGGGGACGAGGTTCTCGATAGGCTGGTCGCCGATGATGACGGCCGCTGCGTGCATGGATGTGTTCCTGTTGAGATCCTCGAGGACCTTCGCGTATGAGAGCACCTCCTTTATCCACGGCTTTTCGGCCTTGAGCTTCATGAGCTCCTTTTCGGTGTTGAAGATGTGCTCTATCGCCACCGGGGGATCCTCGTCCTCCTCCTCCGCCTTGAGCTTGCTCTTGTCCACCTTGGGGAAGAGCTTTGTCACGTTGTTCGCCTCCGCGGCCTCGATGTTCAGCGCCCTGGCTATGTCCTTGAAGGCCATCTTCTCCTTCATCTTGTTGTATGTGACGACCTGGACGACGCTCTTTTCGCCGTATTTGTTGCGGACGTATTCTATGACCTCGTTTCTGCGTCTTTCGCAGAAGTCGATGTCGAAGTCCGGGGGGCTGACGCGCTCAGGATTGAGGAACCTCTCGAAAAGCAGCTTGAACCGCAGGGGGTCTATGCCTGTGATGTCGGAAAGGTATGCGACTATGCTTCCCGCGCCGCTGCCACGGCCTTCGCCGACAGGTATGGACATGTTCTTTGCGTGTTTGATGAAATCCCATACGATGAGGAAGTAGGATGTGTATCCGGCTTTTTCGATGACTTTGAGCTCGTAGTCCATCCTGTCCAGGACCTTCCTCTCCTCGGGGGAGGGTTCGGGTTTGGCCGGGTCGAAGCCGTATTTCCTTTTCACTCCCTGCATGCAGATATCCCTGAGATATTTTCCGTTGTCCTCCACTGCATCGGTCTTGAAGATGGGGTAGTGGTTTTCGCCGAACGGGAGTTTGAGATCGCATTTCTCCGCTATTTCGAGGGTGTTCCGGAGGGCTTCCGGTATTTCGCCGAATATCCCGGCCATCTCCTGCGGCTTCTTGAAATAGAGCTGGTCGGACTCGAATTTGAGCCTGTTCTCGTCGTTGAGCTGTCTTCCCGTGTTTATGCACACGAGCAGGTCCTGCGCGGCGGCGTGCTCTCTCTTGAGATAGTGGACGTCGTTGGTGGCGACGAGCTTGACCGCGTATTCCTTCGCGAGGAGGGCAAGCTCCTTGTTCACGGTCCTCTGCTCCTTGTATCCGTTGTCCATCAGCTCCAGGTAGAAGTCTTCCGGGCCGAATATCTCGATGTATGATTCCAGCGCCTTCTTCGCGTCCTTTATCCTCCCCTCCAGAATCATTGCTGGTATTTCGCCGGCGAGGCATGCGCTCATGCCGATCAAGCCACCTTTGAATTCGCGGAGCAGATCCTTGTCTATCCGAGGGTTGTAGTAGAATCCCTCCAGGCAGGATCGCGTCGAGAGCATGCATATGTTGCGGAATCCCTGCATATCCTTGGCGAGGACCACGAGATGGAATCCGCGGTAGTTGGGTACTGCGGGGTTCTTGTCGAACCGGCTTGTGGGCGCGACGTAGAACTCGGAGCCGATGATGGGCTTGACCCCGTTGTTGTTCATCTCGGTGCTGAAGGCGACCGCACCGCCGAGGGAGCCGTGGTCGGTGATGGCGCATGCGCGCATCTTCATCTCGCCGGCGAGTTTCGCGAGCCCCTTGACGTGGCACGCGCCGTCAAGCAGGCTGTAGTCGCTGTGGACGTGCAGATGGACGAACTCGGCGGACATCTTCCTCTCCTGTTATGGTTGCAGCGCTTGCCCGCTCTCCTTCGGAGAGGGCCGGCGGGTTCAGCGTTAGCACGTTTAGCGTTGCACCGTTTGGCGTCATGCCGCTCCCGGCCGACCCTGGCGAACGGGCTGGCGACGACTTTTCAGCAAGATATGGCTTTGCGTGGAAAATAAAAGGGGGTGAACCGATTTTTTTTCGGTTCTCCCTGAGTTTCAAGGCATATTGCCTTTTCTTCCGCTTGCAATGAAGAATATTCCGCCGGCGAGGTTGAAGATGATGATGAGCCCGGTGTTCATCACGGCGACGCTGAGAGCCTTTTCCTTTTCCATCCCTGCGGCGGTCAGCATCGCCGAGATCGCTACATCTCTCGTGCCGAGCCCCGAGGGTGTGAGGGGAATTGCCCCGACGGCATTTGCAAGTGACGATGCGAGGACCACGTAGTGCGGTTGCTGTCCGGTCTCCCCGGTTCCCTCTATGAGACAGAACACGGCTATGCCCTGCAGTGTATGCACGAATATTGCGCTGGCCATTATCCAGAGTATGAGTTTCGCGTATGACTTCCTGTAGCCGTCAAGCGCCTCCATGAGGCGGCTCGGAAGCCCGCGCCCATATTTGTCGGCCAGATCTAGAAGCGCCTTTATCGGGGGAACTTTCTCGAACGTCCTGTGGAAGAAGAGGAGCGATGCGCCGAGGAGCCCGAGGATTATCCCCGCGACGAGGATGACGAGGACGATCCGGGCGGAGTTCGCCAGGGTGGATATCTGTCCGAAGCATGCGATGCCGAGTGCTCCTGCCAGGACGAAGAGGCCGAGGAGCCCTATTATCCTGTCTATCAGGATGGAGAAGACCGCCTTGGTCTTCGAGCCGGTGCCTGATCTTGCCGATATGAAGCCGGCCTTTGCGATGTCTCCGCCGACCGCGCCGGGGATGACCAGCGAGAAGAACATGCCCTGCATCGCGAGGACGAAGCTGTCGCGGAACGAGATTTCAATGTCCTGCATCTTGAGCAGGGAATGCCACCTGGCGACGCAGACGAGGAAGCTTGTCGTGAAGCAGAGGAGGGCGAGGGCGAACCATCGGGGGTCGGCTCCGTGTATGGTCTGCATGATCAGCTTCTTGTTTCCTCTGGTGAGGAGGTAGATGATCAGCGCCGCGACCGCGAAGCGCAGGATCATGGACGATGCGCTCTTGGCCCTCTCATTCATTCACCACCGCCGCCCGTCTTCGGATTTGGATCTTCACAGGTTTGCTCCTGAGCCTCAGCGACTGCAGGTTGAGCTCTCCGACAATGAGCATGAAGCGATCCCCGGAAATATCTCCGGCGCCCAGGCCGAAGTCCGAAAGCTTGAATGTCTTGTCAATCAGGGTCGAACACGACGTCGTCAGCTCGAGGCTCTGGCGCGGTGGCGGGACATCCGCCTGGATGACCGGCTCGATCACTTTCCATTCGGCGAATGGAGGAACAGCCTCGTCGCCGGACGCCAGATGGTATCTGATCCTCACGTTGTCCTCCTGCCTCCTCATCCACTCGTATATCAGGAGTTTCCCGTCGGAGAAGTTGGTCAGGCGGAAGGTCAGCTTGATGTCCTCGTCCGTGTAGAAGGTCCTCCGGGGGGACACGCAATCGAATTCGGCGTTGACGTTTTTCAGAGCCGGGAATTTTGTCGCGACCTGCGGCGGCTTGACGACCGCTCCCTCCGGCGCGGTGCCGGAGCAGGACGAGAGAAGGAGCCCTGCGATGACTCCGAATGCAATTGTTTTGAGTGGTGCGTCCAATGCAACCTCAGGCTTTCAAGGATTTTATTGTTTCCGCGAAATTCGCGATGGAATTGCGCATGAGGGTCTCTCCGACGAGGATCGCGTCGAAGCCCGCCTCGCGCAGGAGCCTGGAGTCGCCGGGGGTTTTAATCCCGCTTTCCGACACCTTGATGACACCGTCGGGGATTTTGCCGGCCAATTCCAGGGAGGTCCTGATGTCAACCTCGAATGTCCTCAGATTCCTGTTGTTGATCCCGACTATCCTAGCCCCCGAGTCGAGGGCCATTTTCACCTCGTCCGAGCCATGGGCCTCGACGAGGGGTTCCATTCCGAGGCTTCTGCCGAGTTGCAGGAGGCGGAAGAGTTTTTTCCCGGTCAGCATCGCGCAGATGAGGAGGAAACTGTCCGCGCCCATGACCCTGCTTTCGTAGACTTGTGTCTCGCAGCATATGAAGTCCTTGCGCAGGACGGGGAGATCCGGGGCGTTTCTCTTCGCCAGCCTGAGATGTGCCGGGGAGCCCTTGAAGAAGTCCTGCTCGGTGAGCACGCTTATGGCGTCGGCGCCGGCCTTCGCATAGGCTCTTGCGATTTTCGCGGGCTCGAATTCGCTACGGATGGTTCCCGCAGAGGGCGAGGCTTTCTTGATCTCGGCGATCACGGAGAGACCCGGTCTCGACAGGACGGCGTGGAAGTCAAGCGCGGGAGCGGAAGCGGCCTTTCTCACGGCCATGCGCCTGCTGCCGGCGGATGTCCCGCGTCGGGCCGGGAGACGCTTTTTCTTCGCCGCGAGTATTCTTTCCAGGATGTCCGGAGTGTCACGCATCTTCGGCGCTCAGCGCTTGGTGAGGCTGTCTTTGAAGACGTAGAGGAAGACGCCGATGATCCCGCCGACCTTCCATGGGAGGCAGTATGGGCTGTTGAAGATGCTGACGGTGCTCGTCTCCGGGTCCCAGCTTCCGAAATGCGTGCCGAGGAAGGTGATCACGCCGACAATGACGTATAGCGCGGCGAGGAAGACGAGCGAGTATAGGATGCCGAAGATGAATTTGGAAAAGTTATTCGTCGCCCCTTCCTGAATGTTCTGCGCGGGAGAGCGCGTGTACGTCGGACCAAGTTTTCTTCTTTTGAACATGGCTGAGACCTCGGGTTGTTTGCAACACGCAATATAGCTTTCTTTGGATTAAAATCCAGAGCTTATGCTTTGCCCGTGGGAATATATGTCTGAAGCAAATGCGAAACTCCCCATGGCGGCCGCCCTCCCGGGACGGGACTGGCGCCTCAGGGTTTATGCCCGAAGATGTTCCTGGTGTTCAGGCATATCTTCACGAGCATGAGCATGAGGGGGACTTCGATGAGGACGCCGACCACTGTCGCGAGGGCGGCTCCGGAGGAGAGTCCGAAGAGCATCGTCGCGGTGGCAATTGCCACCTCGAAGTGGTTGGATGCGCCTATCATTGCGGCGGGCGCGGCGTCCTCGTAGGGGAGCTTGAGGATTTTCGCAATCCAGTAACCGAGCGCGAATATGAGGATTGTCTGTATGAGGAGCGGGACGGATATCCACAGGATGGTGAGCGGGTTGGCGGCTATGACGTCGCCCTTGAAGCTGAAGAGAAGCACCAGCGTGGCGAGGAGGGCGGCTATGGTGACAGGAGTGAGGACGTGCAGGAACTTGTCGTTGAACCATTGCTCGCCCTTCGCCGCGACGATGAGCTTGCGCGAGACATGCCCGGCCAGCAGCGGCAGGGCGACGTAGATGGCGATCGAGAGCAGGAGGGCCTGCCATGGGACTGGGAGTCTTCCGACCCCTAGGAGGAAGCCGCCGAGGACGCCATAGAGCAGGAGCATGGTGAGGGAGTTTATGGCCACCATGACGAGGGTGAGCCCGTCGTTTCCTCGGGCGAGATATCCCCAGACGAGGACCATGGCGGTGCAAGGCGCTATCCCGAGGAGGATGCATCCGGCGAGATAGCTGCGCCAGAGGGGGACTTGAAGCATCTTCACTCCTTCGTGGAGGACGACCTTTCCGGCTCCATGTGATGCGCCGACAGGCAGGTCGAGGCCGAACGGCATTTTCACCATATCGCTGGCGTCCGCGCCGATGAATCCCTTGAACAAAACGCCAAGGAAGAAGAGGGCGATCGCATACATGGTGAACGGCTTCACGCACCAGTTTATGAATAGCGTCAGGAGGACGGGCTTTCCGCTTCCGCCCGCCTTCAGCACCGAGGAGAAGTCTATCTTGACCATTATCGGATACATCATGAGGAACAGGCATATGGCTATTGGTACCGAGACGACCGGTGCGCCGTTGACGGATATCGCCATTCCGTCGAGGGTCCGTGCGAGATCCGGGGCGAGTTTGCCGAGGGCTATTCCGCCGACTATGCATAGGCCGACCCAGAGGGTCAGATAGCGTTCGAACGCGCTTGTCATCCTTCTTTCGTTCATGTTTCCTTGGTTTTGCGTCATTTTTATTTTTCCCTTGCCGGATCTCCGTGAGGAGGGCTGGCTGCCTTGTTTGCTGTGAGCAGGAAGACCGGATAGGTCCTTTCGTTCTTGACTACGGAATGGATTATGCCGATTTGTGGATTCAGGAGTCCGAAAGAGGACAATGTCCGTGCGAGTTCCGAACTGTCGAATCCGTTGTGCGGGACCTTGCAGTCGCTGTGGAAGCTGCCATCCTCCTTTTCGAGGTCGGCGACTGCGAGCCAGCCGCCGTTCTTCAGCATCGAGACGAGTGATCTGGCGAGCCTTGCGGTGTCCGCGACGTGGTGCAGGGACATGCAGGAGAATACCAGGTCGAATCTACCTTCCGGCGGTGCCTGCTTTTCCAGGTCGAGAAGGGCCGTTTCGATGTTTGCTATCTGCAGCCTCCTGATCTTCCTTTCGGCTTCCTCGATCATGCCCTCCGAGTTGTCGGCGCAGACTATGCGTCCCAGGCTGTTGGATAGCATTATGGACAGGGATGCGGTTCCGCAGCCGTATTCGAGCGCCCTCCATGCCGGGGACAGGGGGATTGCTTCGGAGATCGCCTTCGCGACCGACTTGGCCAGTTCGTGTCTTGCCGGCTTCTCGTCCCATGTGGCGGCCGCCGCGTCGAATCTGTTTGCTGGCTTCATTCGGCCTCCAGGATTTTGCCGAGGGAGTTTTCCACGAAGTCCCTTATCTGGTCCCGCACTCTGCGGTAGCAGTCGAGGGCCTCCTCCTCGGTCTTCGCGTCCTTCGCGAGCCTCGGGGGATCGTCGAAGCCGACATGGACCACCCTTGTCCGGGCCGGGAAGACCGGACAGTTCTCGTCGGCGTGTCCGCAGACGGTCACGACGTGGTCGAATTCGACGTCGTGCAGTTCGGCTAGATGCTTCGAACGATGACCTGACATGTCGACTCCTGCCTCGGCCATGACTTTCACGGCGTTCGGGTTCAATCCGTGTGTCTCTATCCCTGCGGAGAAGGGCTCGATCTTGTCGCCGAGCAGAGATCTTGTCCAAGCTTCGGCCATCTGGCTCCTGCATGAGTTTCCGGTGCAGAGAAACAATACTTTAATCTTAGTCCCCGGCATTTGTCTTCTGCTCCTTGAGCCATTCGGCGAGTTTTTCCTTTATTTCATCGCGCACTCTGCGGAACACGGCGATTTTCTCCTCGTCGGAGCCGGTGGCTTCCGCGGGGTCGTCGAACGGCCAGTAGTGCCGGTTCTTCTCGATCAGTCCGGGCCATATGCGGGGACAGGTCTGTCTGGCTTTGTCGCAGACCACGAACATGTGCGAGAGAGCCTGTCTGCCGAGAAATTCACGCAGGGACTTTGGGTTTTGTCCCGAGATGTCTATCCCGATTTCTTTCATGACCTGCACGGCCATGGGATGGATTTCTCCCTTGGGATCCATTCCTGCGCTGAAGACCTCGAAGTGTTTGCCAGCCACGCTTTTGAGGAGCCCCTCCGCCATCTGGCTCCTGCATGAGTTTCCGGTGCAGAGGAAAAGAACCTTCTGTTTCTTCATTTGTCTATCTCCCTTTTGCATTGCATCTTTGTAGTTTCTTCCTTCGTCTCCGGCAGATTCCGGGCAGATCCAGGCGCCTTATTCTAGCGAGCCTTCTTTTGTCCTCCGCTAGGATTCTGTCAGATTTCAATGAGGACAGGATCAGCTCCAAGGCCTTCCGCTGCGCCGCGGCCGGCCTTGCCGGAAGCCTGTAGTGCATCCAGAGGCCTTCCTTGCGTGACTCGACCAGCCCCGCGTTCCTGAGCAGGAACATGTGCTTGGAGACGGTCGTGGGGGCGAGCCCCAGAAGCTCGATTATCTGGCAGACGCAGAGCTCTCCGCCCCTGAGCGCCGCCAGTGCCCTGAGCCTTCCGGGATCGGACAGCGCGTTCGCGATGTTCAGCAGTTCTTCCATGGCTTGTCTCCTATGATTCGCCAAATAACGAAATACTATGGCATGCGGCGCGGAGAATGCAAGCGGGGGGATGGATTTTCATTTTCCCAGTATTCCGGTGGCCTTCACCCCCTGACGCCGGCCTCCCCGAGG
>CAZGJP010000007.1:14734-27003 GCA_964526605.1 uncultured Lentisphaera sp. | reverse complement strand
GGATATTGGCGTGAAGCCACTTCGGAACTTGGCCTGCCTCTTCATTGCCACTATTCCGGCGTGGTGGATGTCGCGGCGACCATATCCCATTCATCATGGCGGGTCAGACGGCCGGGAAATGCCGAAGGGCCTGGAGAGACCGCCCGCAAATTAGGTCCGGATCAAAGAAAATGTGTCTGTCTTCGAAGTCCGTATCTGGACAGATTGATGATCCCTCAGATGCTCGAGGCGATTCAAGTTTACAAAGTTGACGGGTTCTGGATAGACGGAGATATTTGGGCAGTGTATCCATGTTATTGTCCACGATGCGTAAGCGCCTTTAAACGTGCAAGCGGCTTTGACAGGGCGCCATTGCGAAACGGGGAGCCTGGCTGGCGGCAATGGATCAGTTTCACCAGAAAGAGCTTTGAAGAATACGTAAATAAATACTGCGACAGAATACATGAAACTTATCCTTCTGTGCTGATATGTTCAAACTGGTCTCAGACATTCAGGCATCCGGGCCGGCCGGAGTCAAGGACGGATTGGATAAGCGGGGACAACACATGGGTCTGGGGCTTGGACCCCTGCCGATGTGAATCCAGGTTCATTTCAACCCGGGGAAAACCATGGGATATTATGATATGGTCCTTCTTCCATTCTGCGCAGGAATTTGACAGAAGTTTCACATGGGAGCAGAAACCGGTTGAAATGTTAAAGCAGGAAGCCGCGATCCCACTTGCCCTCGGTGGTGGGGTCCAGATATATCTTCATTCATCCTGCAAGCGTCACGGCGGACTGATCCCCTGGCATGTGGAGCGCGTGAAAGAGGTCTTTCGCTTTGCCATGAAGCGACAGAAACTTTGTGCGGAAACAGAGAGCATCCCGCAGGTTGCAGTTCTGCATTCTGAGACGCACCTGTATGATAACAGCGGAGTTAATCTGATGTGGGATGTCGATGTCAGCCCCGTCACCGGAGCGGTCCTAAGCATTCTTGAAAACCATTACGGGGTTGATATCTATGACGAATGGGCGATCGAGGCTGTTATCAAGGATTTTCCGGTCCTGGTGGCGCCCGAACAGGATGGAATGTCAGATGAAATGATAAGACTATTGAAGTCATATGTGATGAATGGAGGCAAGCTGCTGCTTAGTGGCGGACGCATTTCCGGGCGGTTCGGAAAAGATTTCCTTGGCGTGGGCGGAGGTAGAATTGTCCGGGGCAAATCCTTCTTCGTCCCTTTCGAGGGGGTCTGCTTCCAGGCGCTAAGTGATGACTGGCATATCTTTAAGTCCGGAACTGGAAAGACATTGTGTTTTCTTTCAGAATCACCGGATCTGAGGGACAAGAGCACTGGCTTTCCTGCTGCGACAATTCATAGATTGGAAAAGGCAGGGTCGCATATATTCCGTTCAACATTTTCAGGTTCTATGAGAAGACCCGGCAGTCCACCATACGGCAATTCATAGGCTGGGTCTTGCGAGAATTTGCCGGAGACATGGATATATCAGTCCAAGCTCCGTCCTGCATAGATATTGTCCTCAGAAAAAAAGGACCAACCAAGTTTATCCACTGCATAAATAGGACCTCAGGCCTGCCTGGGGGGCCTCGTGACGGAACAGTGGCGGAAATTCCATCTGTCGGTCCGCTTATCATCCGCATAAGGCAACAGACTGCCCCCAAAAAAGTCAAGCTCGCTTTTGAGAGAACGGGGCTTTCATGGAAATTTAAAAACGGCTTGGTTCAAATAAAGCTCGACGAAGTCAAAATCCATTTGGCCGTGGCAATAGAAAACAAATATGAATAATCATTTTCGCATAATCCCAGCTCTCAAGGACAGGAGCAAGCTGAACGATTTCTGGAACATGGGCACGAACACTTGTCATGCGGCCCTTTGGCTCCGCAAGGACCTGCAGAATCATTTGCAGATGGCCAAAAATGATCTTGGGTTCAAATATGTGCGCGCACATGGAATCCTGAACGATGACATGGTCGGGGTCAATGCGGACGGCAGTTTTGATTACAGCAGGATTATCGACGCGCTGCAAATCATTGTCGGCATGGGCTTGAAACCTTTCATTGAATTCTCAAGCATGCCAAGCACAATCTGCTCCAAGCAGAGCAGCATAACGAAGTATAAGTTCTTCAATTCACCACCTAGAGACTGGCCGCTTTGGTATCGTCTCATAAAGGGGCTGATGGAATCCATATGCCGCAATTTCGACAGGGATGAGATCAAGCAATGGTATTTCGAGGTCTGGAACGAGCCCAACATCGATTTCTGGAAGGGCTCGCAAAATGAATACTTCAAACTTTACGATCTTGCCGCCAAGGCGGTGAAGGAGACGGATTCAGGCTTCAGAGTAGGTGGTCCGGCCACCGCCCGAACTCAATGGATGGAAGAATTTTGCAGGCACGTCCTGATGCCTTCTCAAGATTTTGACATTGATGTGCCACGCTGTGATTTCATATCAACCCATGCCTATCCCAGTGATTTGGAATTCCTCGATTCCGATCACGGCAAGATCAGCTTGCAGAATTCAAACCTTATGAAGCAGCTATTTGCAGATGCAAGAAGCATAATTGACAGATATTTTTCAGCTGATTTTCCGCTGATCATCGGAGAATGGAACTCGTCAGCAGGACCCTTGGCTGAAAACCACGATGAATGCAACAACGGTGCATTCATAATTAAAACGATGATTGACCTGATGCCATACTGCTCAGGAAGCTTGTTTTGGAATCTTTCCGACATATATGAAGAATGCGGTTTTCACGACGAACCATTCCATGGAGGATATGGCCTGATCACAGTGGACGATCTGCCCAAAGCCTCATTCCACGCCTTTAAAATGCTGAACTCATTGAAAGGAGAGGCGATCCGCCTCCACACCCAGCCTGAATTGCCCGAAAACATCCGGTTGCTGTCGACCATCGAAGGGAACATCCTTAGGATTGTCGCCTGCAATTATAAGGAACCGAATCTTGCTGATGCAGACGACGAATATTTGTTCGAAGTGACTGGCATCAAGTCCGACATATGCCGTATAACCCGTGTTCTGCCCGAACAGGGATCGGCATATGAGTCATGGGTGAAAATGGGAAGACCGGAGAAATTGATGCCCGACTTGCACCAAGAGCTCAAAAAGGCGTCCCCTCCAAACGTGATTTACAAGAACAGCCCTATCCTTAAAATCAAACAGAAAGGTTTTGCTATGATTGAACTGGAGCTAAGCTGAAAAAAGTCCGACTTGACCCACAAAATCTTCCTGTCTCATCCGGAGATTCGTGAGGCGGGCCAGCGCTTCTCGCCATGGCATGGGGATTTCCCCCTTTTTTTTGAATTTTTGTATTTGACAATGGAGTTACGGCGGGTTGATTATCGTTAACTGATTATCGTTAATTTGCAGTTTTTACAAGCGCTGATGAGATTATTGACAAATGCCATTTGGAGGAATTGCCCATGAACGAACACACTGTGCAGCAAGATACCGATCAGCAGGCATATGCTTCCTACCACGAGGTTGAGGCGGCGAAGAAGATTTCGATACGGGACATCAGGGAGCACATGACCGGTCCCGTTGTTTCTCTTATCTTCCATGCGGTGGCGATAGCGTTCTTCGGCACGATAATGATATTCGATCCTCCGGAACAGAGGAAGGAGATCGAAGTTGAGATGACGGAAGTGGAAATCAAGGAAATCGAGAAGCCCCCGGAACCTCCTAAGACCGAGGAGGTGGAGGTCGAGCAGGAGGTTGAGATCGAGCGTCCCGATGTCGTCAGCGATGTCCAGGTTGAAGTAGAGGACGCTCCCATGGTTGACGCTCCCCAGGATGTCGTCGTCCCCAATGTCCTTGCGATAGCTCCGTCGAATTCCGCGCTTGTCCTTCCCGGAGCCATGGCTCTTCGCTCCGGGAAGGGCAGGAAGTCGGCCATAAAGAAATACGGTGGCAGCGGAAAGACGGAAGCAGCCGTCGACAGGGGTTTGAGATGGCTAAGGGACCACCAGAATCCGGATGGTAGCTGGGGAGAGGGAAAGAATACAAAGGCGTTCTTGACAAGTGTTGCGCTTCTCGCATTTCTCGGGCACAACGAGACGCCATCGTCTCAGGAATATGGCGCCTGTGTGCTTAAGGCAATAAAACGGCTAATTGACATGGTCAACACCAGAGGCGAAAATGGTTTGGTTAAAGAGGACCCTAACACATACGGTCATGCCGCAGTTGCATACGCTCTTTCAGAAGCCTGTGCCCTCACGCGGTTTCCCATGGTCGTGACGGCAATGAATTACATGCTCGAAACTCTGGTGAAAGGGCAGAACGCGCAAGGGGGATACAATTACGGATATAATAATGCGGAAAATCGCTTCGACCTCTCCCTCAGCGGGTGGCATTATCAGGCCCTTAAGGCCGGCTTTTCCGCAGGCTCCACCGTTCCGGGGCTTGAACAGGCCATCGAAAAATCCATCAAGGGCATGAAGGAGGTCATGTACGCGCCTGATGGCGGGTTCGCATACTCGAAAGAGACAAAGCCTCCCATTGTAGGTTGCGCGACTATGACCGCCGTTGGTTGCCTCTGTCTCCAGCTCATGGGCGAGGGCAAGAGCCGTGAAGTCGGTACCGGGATCAAATGGATTCAGGAGAAGAACGCCGCCGAGCTTTTGAAGTGCGACTGGAAGGGGATAGACAACTACAAGGACGAAAAAGCCAAAGTTTGGCCGATATATCTATGGTATTACCAGACACAGGCGATATTCCAGTTCACTGATGGAAGTGGACCCCTCTGGAAGGCTTGGAACAAGGAGTTCCAGAATGCCCTCATCAATGAGCAGGAAAGCGATGGCCATTGGACAAGCCCCAGAGAAAAGTACTCAAAGGATCCCAATGCAAAGATAGGTCATGGCGAAAACGTCCATTCATTCAACAAAATGCAGCTGGATTACGATGTGTATTCCACGGCACTCTGCGTTCTGATGCTCGAGGTCTACTACAGGTATCTGCCTACATTCAAGGTGGTGACTGCTACCGCGACTCCCGCGACTGGCGGCGGCGGATCGGGATCAGAGAAGGACACGTCAGGCCTCATCATCGAATAGAGTTTTTCTTCGAAAATTAAAATGAGCCGATCGGCTCAAATGATAAACCTGCGGCCGCGGGTTTTCTCGTTAAAAAATACTTACATATATTATCTTTATTTGTTGCTTTTAAATTTTTTACTTATTTTAATTTGCCATATCATGTGTTCGGGTGTAGATTCAAGCAAGATGAAAGAAAATCGAATGCCATATTAATATCTTTACGGAGGGTGTGAACATGAATGAGCCGGTAGCTCCAGAGCAGCCCCAGGATCAGCAGCAATACGCGTCCTACCATGAGGTGGAGGCGGCGAAGAAGATTTCCATCCAGGACATCAAGGAACACATGACTGGCCCGGTGGCCTCTCTGATATTTCACGCGATAGCGATAGCGTTCTTTGGCAGCATAATGATTTTCGATCCTCCGGAACAGAGGAAGGAGATCGAAGTTGAGATGACGGAAGTGGAGATCAAGGAACTGGAGAAGCCGCCGGAACCGCCTAAGACCGAGGAGGTCGAGGTCGAGCAGGAAGTCGAGATCGAGCGGCCCGATGTCGTCAGCGACGTGCAGGTCGAAGTTGAAGACGCTCCCATGGTTGATGCTCCCCAGGATGTCGTCGTCCCTAATGTTCTCGCGATAGCGCCATCGAATTCGGCGCTGGTTCTTCCCGGCGCCATGGCCCTTCGCTCCGGCACTGGCAGAAAGGCGGCGATAAAGAAATATGGAGGTTCGGGCAAGACCGAGACCGCCGTAAACAAGGGGCTCAGATGGCTCAGAGATCATCAGAACCCAGATGGCAGCTGGGGCGAAGGCAAGGCGACAAAAGCCTTCCTCACAAGTGTGGCTCTGCTCGCCTTCCTCGGCCACAATGAGACCCCGTCCTCGCAGGAATATGGCGCATGCGTGCTCAAGGCGATAAGACGTCTGATCGACATGGTCAACACCAGAGGCGGAAATGGCCTTGTGAAAGAGGACCGCAACGCATACGGCCATGCCGCAGTGGCATATGCCCTGTCGGAGGCCTATGCCCTGACCCGTATTCCCATGGTCGAGACGGCGATGAACAGCATGCTCGAGACCCTCGTGAAAGGGCAGAATACTTACGGGGGATACAACTACGGACACAATAATGCGGAAGGTCGATTCGACCTTTCAGTGAGCGGATGGCATTATCAGGCACTCAAGGCGGGCTTCTCCGCCGGGGCCACGGTCCCAGGGATCGAGCAGGCCATCGAGAAATCTATCAAGGGAATGAAGGAAGTCATGTATACAGGAGAAGGGTTTGCGTATGCAACGGAGGGAGGCAAGAAGGCCGGAGGAGCATCTGCAACGATGACATCCGTTGGTGGCCTCTGTCTGCAACTGATGGGCGAAGGCAAGAGCCGGGAAGTCGGCACGGCCCTGAAGTGGATACAGGAACATCAGGCTGGCTCCCTAATGAAATGCGAATGGAAGGGCATTGACGATTGGAAAGGTCCAAAGGGTTGGCCTCTCTACATGTGGTATTATCAGACTCAGGCCATATTCCAGTTCACCGATGGCAGCGGCAATCTATGGAAGGACTGGAACAAGGAATTTCAGAACGCCCTCCTCAAGGAGCAGGAAAGCGATGGACACTGGACAAGCCCGAGGGAAAAATACACCAAGGACCCCAAGGCGAAGGAAGGACACGGAGAGAACGTCCACACCTTCGACAAGATGCAGCTCGACCTCGATGTCTATTCGACAGCACTTTGCGTGCTGATGCTCGAAGTCTACTACAGGTATCTGCCTACGTTCAAGGTGGTGACCGCTCCCGCGACTCCGGCGACTGGCGGCGGATCGGGATCGGAAAAGGACACGTCAGGCCTCATCATCGAGTAGATGTCGGCATTCTTTGCGCCGGGACGGCGCAAAGTACTTGAAGGCGGACGGCTCAAGGGGGTTAGCTTTTCATTTCTGTCGGAGCTGCGGGAAGAAGATGACATCGCGGATGGATTCGGCTCCAGTCAGTAGCATGACGAGCCTGTCTATGCCGATTCCCATTCCTCCAGCTGGTGGCATTCCATGCTCGAGGGCGGCGAGGAAGTCCTGGTCCGTCTTTCCGGCATCCTGCATCTCCCCCTGCTGTAGCGAGAAGCGCTCCTTCTGCTCCGTCGGATCGTTGAGTTCGGAATATCCCGGAGCTATCTCTTGTCCATTTATCTCCAGCTCGAACACATCCACCTTGGAAGGATCGTCCGCACAACGCTTCGCGAGAGGAACCAGCTCGACAGGGAGCCTTGTCACGAAAGTCGGCTGTATGAGGGTCGGCTCGACGGCCTTCTCGTAGACCTCGTGCGTTATCTCCCCTTCGGTCATCCCCCCGACTTCGAGGCCGAGCGAGGATGCCTTTGCGATTTTCGCAGCCTTGTCGAGGTTGAACCAGTCCGATCCGGCGACGCCCTTCACCGCGTCGTCGTAGTCGAGTCTCCTCCAGGGAGTGGATAAGTCTATCTTTGTCCCGTCGGTTTTTTCGACCATCTTCGAGCCGTTGATTTTCTCCGCTATCGAGCTTATCAGGCTCTCGACCAGCTCCATCATTGTCCGGCAGTCGCCGTAAGCCTGATATATTTCGATCATGGTGAACTCTGGATTGTGCCTTCTGGACATTCCCTCGTTGCGGAAGTTGCGGTTCAGCTCGAAAATCTTGTTGAATCCGCCGACGAGGAGGCGCTTGAGGTAGAGCTCGGGAGCTATCCTCATGTACATTTTGCTGTCCAGCGCATGGTAGAAGGTCTCGAAGGGTCTCGCCTGCGCCCCGCCCGGTATCGGCTGGAGCATCGGCGTCTCGACCTCGAGAAAATCGCGCTCGGAAAGGAAAGCCCTTATCTGGCGGATGATATCGAGGCGCTTCCTGAAGACCGCCACGCTCTGCTCGTTCGTTATCAAGTCCAGATATCTTTGGCGGTATCTCTGCTCGACATCGGCGAGGCCGTGCCACTTCTCGGGCAGGAACCTCAAGGCCTTCGAGAGCAACTTGAAGGATGAAGCCTTTATGGAGAGCTCGCCCTTCCTCGTGAGGAAGAGCGATCCGCAGACACCTATGAAATCGCCTATGTCAAGAAGTCTGAACTGCGCGTAGGCATCGTCACCGGCCACGTTCTTCTGCACGTAGACTTGAATCCTGCCGCTGAAATCCCTTATGTCGAGGAAAGATGACTTGCCCATGTCCCTGATGGCGGTGATCCTTCCGGCAGCCCTGACCGCAACCTCCTGCCCTTCCTGATGTCTTCCGCGCACGTCGGATATCTTGCCATCCGTCTCGAAAGCTCCGCCGTAGGGAGCCACTCCCATCTCCCTCCACCTGTCAAGTCCGGCCCTGCGCCGGGCGAACATCTCGGATTCGCTGAGCTGCGGCGAAGCAGACTGCGGAGCATCCACCGCCTTGTCGTCGCTAATCATAGCTCCTCCTTCATCACGGGCATTCCGTTCTCCTCGACATAGTCCACGTCCTTCATGGCCTTCCTGCCGCCAACGACCAGGATGGAGCCCTCCTCGGGGTCCACCACGAACGTCGGGCTCGTGTCAGTCTTCGAATAGACGTCCTTCTGCTCCAGCTCGCAGTTGATGTCCAAGACATAATGCACGTAGACGGAGGGTGATATCTGCAGGAGCACATGGGTCCTGTTGAGCATGTCGGTCTCAATCTTCGGCTTGACGTTTCCAGTGTCGTATCCGAGCCTTCTGACGTTGTAGACCTTGTCTTTGTCCTCGACCATTATCGCCACGTATTTGTTCTTCTTGTCGTAGAACGAGAGCAGCTTCACCGTTCTCGGAGGTGGCTCCACGGCCCCTTCCTTGTGGTAGAGCTTCGGGACGCCAAGCTCCTTTTCCCATATCGTCACGCCGTTGAAGATGCTGAAGGACGTCGTTCCGGTCTCGTAGGCGCCGCTCAGGCCGTTGTGCCCGACGATTGCCTTTATGCTGTATGCGCCCGGCTTGTCCAGGACGTAGAGCTTGTTCACTGGGACGAGGATGGTCTGCTCGGTTCCGGGCGCCATCACGAATCCGCTCATGGGATTGTAGTTGATGTTCTTTCTCTCGGCGTTGATGCCGCCCGGGCCGTGGATGGTGAACTCGACGTAGCCGCTTGGAGAGCCGGGCTTGTCGCCTTCGCCAAATATCAGCGCCTTGCCGCTGAGATTGCGGACTGTTAGCTTCGCAAGAATGTTCTCGTACAGCAGATAGGACTCCTGGTTCACCGCCAGCCCCACTCCCACCTGTGCGGAAAGGAGTATCGGCGCCAGCATGAGGAAGACTGAAAGCAGCTTCTTCATATTCACCTCTCCAGTTTTCTCTTTATCGCCTCCGCCACGGCAACGGCGTCAACCGCCCCGTGGCAGTCCCCCGAAGTCCGCGAACAATAGCGTCTGAAACATTTTATGCAAGAGCCCGATTGGAAAACCATGTGGCCCTCGCCATAGGGACCGGTCATCGCCGGGTCCGTCGGCCCGAACATGGCGAACACCGGAACGGACAACGCCGCGGCTATGTGCATCGGGCCTGAATCCACGCAAAGCATCGCCCGGCCCATCCTTATCAGCTCGAAGAGCTCGGGCAAGCTGGTCCGTCCCGAGAGATCGACCACATTCCCGATGGATTCCGAGGCGGCAATCTCCGCGCAGACCGCCGAATCGTCGCGGGACCCGGCAAGCACGAAGACAAGGTCCGGACGGGATTTCCGCAGATTCCCCAGGACCGAGATAAAAAACGAGGAAGGCCACTTCTTGCTCTCCCATCTGGCGCCGGGGGCGACCATCAGCAACGGATCCCCTTGCCGCACTCCATCGGCCTCCAGAAGCGCAAGGACGGCGTTGGCGGCCCGCTCGTCCCTCTCCGCCTCGAAGGCCGGGAAGCTCCTCTCCTCTCCGAACACGCAGCAAGCAAGAGCGCAATTCCTCTCCACCGCATGGACGCTTCCAGCAACCGATATCGCCTTGTCGTAGAATATCCTCGACATGCGTTCGGACGGATCTTCGAATCCGGCCACATTGCCGGCAGCGGAACACCACGCGAAGAACGCGTTCCTGAGAAGCCCCTGGAAGTCCACGGCAAGATCGTAGCTCCCGGCTCTCAGCCTCTTCCGCAGCGAGAAAAACGCCGACGGGAACTCCAGCGGAGAAGAAAGGGCGCGTCTGTCGAAATGAATGACTTCGTCCACTCCGGGATGCAGCGTCACAACGTCAGCCAGAGACTTGTTCACCAGCCAGTCGATGCGGGAGTCCGGATTCAGTCTCCTCAAAAGGGAAACCGCGGGAAAGCAGTGGATGATGTCGCCCAAACTGCTTGTCTTTATTACAAGTATCCTTTCCAAGAATGCACCAGATTTGGAAGTCTGCTTCGAACGAACCAACTGCAACCGAGTCCGATAATCTGCCCCGGAATCCGGCCTTGTCAAGTTTCAGCCCTGATCTTGTTCTCTTCCTTGAGATCAAGCAGATGCACAATGTCGCCTTCATGCCTCTCGCCGTTCAGAAAAATCCTGCGCGAAGACGATGATCCAGCCTCGGGCCGGACGATCTCGATTTCAAGCGCCCTTCCGCGGAATGATCTCCTCAGACGGACCCCATCCAGGGCTTGATGATGCGCCGGAACGATCCTGATCCCGTAGTATTCGGGCCTCGCCCCGAGGAGGAATTGCATCGCGGCATGGAGCGGCCAGCCAATCTCCCCGCACCCCGCACCCCGAGCAAAGCAGCGCCCCAGACTGTCCATCGCGGACAACGGATCTCCAGCCGCGCAATATCCCCCGGCGACAAGACCAAGACGGTCGGCGTCCAAGTTCGAATCGGCATTTTCGACGACTTCCGACAACGCTCCCATCGCCTTTGCGGCATCCTGCGCCGACAAAGCCCCGGAAAGGGCCGCCCAGGAACAGAGATCCGCGAATTCCACGAGAGGAAGCTCCCCGACCCTCCTTGCAATTTCCGCAAAGGCGTCCTTGCCGTGGGAAAAACTGTATATCCTGAGGTCCGCCCAGTTGAGAATGTCCTCGGCTCCCTCTATCAGCGAATGCCTCTTCAATATCTGGCATAGCCCGATGAAATGCCTCAGCCCGGAGCGGAGACGGAAGATGTCCGCCATGGAGACAAGTCCCGACGGAGACGCGTCGCCAGCATGGATGCCATCCGTCCGCACGCATGTATCATGGCATTCCCGCAGAAGGCTCCATAGGATTTCAATCGGAGGCAGCGGCCCGCCCGCCGCCGAAGCATAATCAAGCGGTTCGAGAAGGTAGTCCAGCCTTCCGCTCTCCTTCGCAAAGACGGTGACAAGCTCGAGGGTCGTTCCCGTATCAGGGCGTCCCTCGCGGCCGCCGACCAGCAGCGAGGAGATTTCCCCGCGGGCGTTGTCCTCCGAAGCGACGATGCGCCCGAAAAGAGTAGTCTCCAGCCCGGCCTCCACGCGTCCGTCGAAAAATGGAGAGATGAATTCAAGTCCAATCATGCTTTAAATATCCACCGCCACCTCCACTTTTGCAATCGTGTCCTTCCGCGAAATCCACCAAAAAGGCCCGGGCGCGCCGGACTAGCGCCGGACGACCACTTTCCGCGCAGTTCCATTTGCATTCCATGCATGTCGGGGTTATACTCATGTCGCGAAAGAGCCACTCGGCTCGGCCAATTATGCAATTGGCTCCAACACCAACCCCCGAGTTGAACACAAAATGACTGAAAACAGCTTCTACGGCCTCGGCATCGCGCCAGGAATCCTCGACATCATAGACACCCTCAAGTTCACTGTCCCGACCCCCATACAGCACAAGGCCATCCCGATCGCAATACAAGGCAAGGACGTGATCGGAGTGGCCCAGACTGGCACCGGCAAGACCCTCGCATTCGGAATCCCCATGGTCCAGAGACTGGCGGGAAATCCCGGAAGCAGGGGACTCGTCCTCGTCCCCACCCGCGAACTCGCCCTGCAAGTCAACGAGACGATCGCAAAACTCGCACCAGCCTTCAAGCTCCGCACGGCCGTCCTCATAGGAGGCGAATCCATCCGCCCCCAGATAGACGCCCTGAGACGCAACCCAGCCATCATAATCGCCACACCCGGAAGACTCAACGACCACATCGAACAGCGGCTGGTGACCATGGACAAGGTCTCAGTACTCGTCCTCGACGAGGCCGACCGCATGCTCGACATGGGATTCCTACCCCAGATAAGACGCATAATACGGCTGGTGCCGAAGG
>CAZGJP010000007.1:0-14724 GCA_964526605.1 uncultured Lentisphaera sp. | reverse complement strand
TTGGCGTACCCATTTTAGTCATTGGTTTTCCACCCCCTTTTATAAGGATAATACGGGTTGTGCCGAAGGAAAGGGAGAACATGCTTTTCTCCGCGAAAATGTCGCAGGAGGTCCTCCAAATAGCCTCCGCATACATGCGCCTGCCGATAACCACCGAAATTGCACCGTCAGGCACCGCCCCCGAGCTGGTATCGCAGGAGCTCTTCGTGGTGAGAAAGGAGAAGAAACCAACCCTTCTGGCTGAAATCTTGAGACAGTATCCCGGCGCAGTCCTGCTTTTCGTCCGGACCAGACACAACGCCGAACGCGTGGCGAGGTCCCTCAGGGAGAACGCATTCTCGGTGGCGGAAATCCACTCCGACCGATCCATGTCCCAGCGCAGAGAGGCCCTCAGCGGCTTCAAGAGCGGCAGATACCGGATCCTCGTGGCCACCGACATCGCAGCCAGAGGAATTGACGTTACCGGCATAGAACTCGTAGTCAACTACGATATCCCGGACGACCCCGAGAACTACGTCCACAGGATAGGAAGAACGGGCAGGGCCGGAATGGAGGGGCACGCAATCAGCTTCGCAAGTCCCGACCAGCTCGCGGACGTGCGCCGGATAGAACAGATAGTGAAGACGACGATTCCAATTTCAAAGCATCCCGCAATACCGAGCGAGGAATTCCTCCCGGCTTTCAAGGCGAGCAAGGCCAAATCCTTCCTACCGCCGGGATTCCGCAGATCCAGAATACCAAGACGCGGAAGAATCTTCTGAAAGAAAAGCGGATTATCTGATCCTGTATCCTGGATCTTGCACCTTGTATCTTGCATCCTGTATCCTGCATCCCGAATCTTTCCATCACGCCCGTGTCACCACCCCGGTGTGACTCTAGGATGATCCGGCGCTTCCTTCTGGACGGCCTTCTCGGCCCTTCTGCAGATGCTTCCTTCGACGACGTTGCCAACGGAGGAAATGATCTTGGCCTTGGAGAACTTCTGTTGAACGTCCGTTATCTCGATCTCCGCCACCTTGGATTCGGCCGCGCCGAGCATCTCCCCGGTATCGGGATCCTTGACGGATTCCCCAAGCTCGTAAACGAAGAGCCTGTCGCCCTTGACCAGTCCCGATCCATCGCCCCGGTTGAGCATGATCTCGAGCCCCCCGACCGATGCGACCTTTATCGGATAGATCCCCTCGAGGACGTAGTTCGACGCCTTTGTGGCTGCGGCCTCGAAGAATCTGTCCTGGAATTCGCCCAGCGTCATCTCCTTCCTCTCCGAGAACGCGATGTTCTTGCTGTTCAACTTCTCGTTTATGCTGTGCGCGCAGACAATCTTGCCGGACTTGGTCTCGACCACCCTGAAATGAGTCTTGATGGCTCCTATTATGTTAGTCCTACTCTCCCCGGTGATCTCTATGTTCTTCTGCTCGGCCTGATATTCGACCCTGTCTATGTATCCGACAACGAGATAGTCGGCCACGAGAAGCTTGCCTATCCTCTCCGCCTCGCCAGGCTTGGAATAGTCCGATTCGGTCAGGTTGTTCTCGTTCATTATCTTCCTGATGTTGGCCCTCTCGAGCACATCGAACTTGCGGGACTTCACGATGTTCTGCATGAGCTGGTCGGAGAAGGCCGTCTCCACGACCGTCGGCTGTATGATCGTGTCCCCGAAACGTATCTCCAGACGCTGGTCAATTATGAACGGCATCACGGCGAGAGTCGGACGGTCCGCGCAGAACGCGGTGGCACCGAGCAAGGACAGGACAAGGACGGCAAGAAGCTTCTTCATGTGGACTCCTCCATTTGTTTAAAGCAAAATATATCATCTGTAGGAACGAAAAACAAGCTCCAGATATTTTGGAGCGGCTTTTCGCATCTGCGTGCCCCGGCAGCCATCATGCAGCTTCGCAAGCCGGGGCAGATCAAAAAAAAGCCGCGGGAGGGCTGATGCGGTGCTGGGGGAGAACCGCATGCCCTTCCGCGGCGGGAATCGGCAGACCGACTCTATCCTATCGCCTCGCCACCCTTCTCTCCAGTCCTGATCCGGATGCACTCGGCAAGCTCGGTGATGAATATCTTTCCATCGCCGATCTTCCCGCTACGGGCGCCTTTGATTATCGCGTCGATGGTCTTCTGGACGAAGCTCTCGTTCACTGCTATGTCCAGACGCACCTTCTTGATCAGGTTCACCTCGGTGACAGCCCCGCGGTAGTGCTCCTCGAAACCCATCTGCTGGCCGCAGCCTATCACGTTGCTCACCGTCATCTTGTGCACCTCCGCCTCGAAGAGCGCCGCCTTCACGTCCGGAAGCTTCTCCGGCTGTATTATCGCCGTTATCAGTTTCATCTCAAGTCTCCTTAGCTTTGTATTGTTTTACTGCTCGAATTCACTTCGTGAGGAAGCCTTGGAAGTCAGGATAGGCCTCCATCCCGTGCTCGCCAACGTCCAGCCCGCATATTTCCTCCTCGCGGGAAACCCTCAGGCCCATTAGCGCCTTTATCACTCCAAATATTATGAAGGCTGAAGCCACGCAGAAACCGGCATATGCAAGGACGCCTGTAAGCTGCGTGGTGAAGCTCTTGCCTTCACCCCAGATGCCGACCGCAAGCGTGCCCCACACGCCGCAGACCAGATGCACCGAGGTCGCACCGACAGGGTCGTCTATCTTGAGCCTGTCTATGCCAAGGACCGCCAGAACCACCAGTATCCCGGCTATCAGGCCTATGGCTATGGACTCCCCGGCCGAAACAACATCAGCTCCGGCGGTTATGCCGACCAGACCTGCGAGAATGCCGTTGAGCACCATCGTCAGGTCGGGCTTCTTCTGCACGATCCAGGACGCCATCATCGAACCTACGGCCCCGGCCGCAGCCGCAAGAGAAGTGGTGACAAGCACGAACGACACCAGACCGGGATCCGCGGATAGCACCGAGCCGCCGTTGAACCCAAACCATCCGAGCCATAGCAGGAACACACCAATGGTCACCATCGGAAGACTGTGCCCCATTATAGGACGTATCCCGCCATTCACATATTTGCCAAGGCGCGGACCGACCATTATCGCGCCGACCAGCGCGGCCCAGCCGCCCACCGAGTGGACAAGCGTCGAACCGGCGAAATCATGGAATCCCATGTCGTTCAGCCAGCCGCCACCCCACTTCCAGGAGCCGACAATCGGATAGACCAACGCAACATACACGGCGGAGAATATCAGAAAGCTGTTCAGCTTTATCCTCTCGCAGACGGCTCCGGACACTATCGTCGCAGCCGTGGCCGCGAACATCCCTTGGAATAGAAAATCCGTCCAGTAGGTGTAACCAGCGTTGTAGGCGCTGGTGAGCCCCTCCGGCCCAGTGCCGATGCCAAAGCCGCCGAACCCCAGCAGCTTCCCGAATATCCAATTGCCAGTTCCAGGATACATCAGGTTGAAGCCGATCAGCGCGTAGGTCAGAAGCCCTATCGCCGGAATCATCGTGTTCTTGAACAGTATGTTTGTGCAGTTCTTCGAACGGCAGAGACCCGCCTCCACCGTCGCAAAGCCAAGATGCATGATGAAGACCAGAAACGTCGCCACCATCATCCAGGTGTTGTTCACTGCAAACATCTCGGCACTCACACCCGCCTTGACAGCCCCGGCAGCGGCCGCTTCGGCCGCAGGCACCGCATCCTCGGCATGCAGCCCGCACGCCATCAGACAGAGAATTCCCGCGAAAACCGCCGAAAGAAGCGGCACGCGCCATCCAATCCACTTCATCGCATCCATCTTCCACCCCTTTTGTTTCCTTTTGATGAACTTTTGTCTACACGTCCATTAGCAGTCAATGTGCCAATAGGCCGCTTTTTCATGCCGTTCATAATAAGCAAACAATTCGACATAAACTACTTACAACAATATTTCAATGGCGTAATTCTTGGGAGAGATTTTAAAACATAAGACAAATATGTTGATATATTCATGTTATAACTACATATATGTATTATTGCCCGATCAAAAAAAGTTACAATATTAGCAGGATTTCCTGCTGGAAGGGGGCGCGGGGGCAAGTCCCTGGTTTGACCCGGTTCCCCTGGTGTCTTCGATCGTCCGGATAGCGCATGCTCAGGCGCTTTCCTCCATCCCGCACGCCAGACGGGGAGTGTTGGCGGCGCCATTTTTGAATTCGAAGGAAAAGATGATAGCTTAGGCGGGATATGGAGGAGAACGGGGAACATGTGCGGGATAGCGGGGAAAATCAACTTCAACGGCGCGCCGGCGGATGATGCCGAGCTCGACGCGATGCGTGGACGCATGAGGCACCGCGGCCCCGACGGCTCCGGCGTGAAGACTTTCGCTAACTGCGGCCTTGCCCACGCCCGCCTCTCGATAATCGACCTTCCTGGTGGCGCACAGCCGCTGTCCAACGAGGATGGCTCCGTGTGGACCGTCTTCAACGGAGAAATATACAACTTCCGCGAAATACGCAGGGAGCTTCTCGACAAGGGCCATGTGTTCGGGACCAATTCCGACACCGAGGTGATAGTCCATTTATACGAGGAGGAGGGACGCGGATGCGTCAGACGCATGAACGGCATGTTCTCGCTTGCAATTCTCGACATGAAACGGAACAAGCTGCTTCTCGCCCGCGACAGGCTCGGGCAGAAGCCTCTTCACTACTTCAGGAACGGCGGCGCATTCGCCTTCGCCAGCGAGCTGTCCGCATTGAAGATCCTCCGCGAGTTCCCAGCGGAACTCGACCATCAGGCCCTGCACCACTACTTCTCCCTGCAATATGTTCCATGCCCATCCACCGCATACCGCAACGTCTTCAAGCTCCCACCGGCACACACCCTCGAACTCGACACCCGCAGCGGCGAATTCGATCTCCAGCGCTACTGGCGCCTGGATTTCGGGACGAAGCGCGAAATCGGAGAGGACGAGGCATCCGTCGAACTCTACGACCTCCTGCTCGACTCGGTCCGCCTGAGGCTCATGTCCGATGTCCCCCTCGGGACATTCCTCTCCGGAGGCATGGACTCCTCGATAATCACCGCATTGATGTCCGAACTTGGAGTCTCCCCTCTGCGCACCTTCACGGTGGGCTTCACCCAGAAGCTATACGACGAGCGATACGCCGCACGCAGGGTCTCGGCCAGATTCGCGACATGCCACTACGAGAAAATGGGGGATCCGGACGACTTCGACCTGCTGAAAAGCCTGATAGCCAAGACTGGCGAGCCATATGCCGACTCCTCCATACTCCCGACCGCACTGATAAGCGCATTCGCCGCCAGGGAGGTGAAGGTCGTCCTAGGAGGCGATGGAGCCGACGAGCTCTTCTGCGGATACTACCGCTACCTGCTCATGAAATATGCGGCCTTCGCCGGAGCCATCCCGCAGGCCGCTAGGACAAGCCTGTCCCTGATGGCATCATCCATTCTGCCATCGTCAGGGAGCGAGAGAACATTGTCGGGGAAGATGCGCAGGATCCTCGGGATTTTCGCCGAGAAGCCGGAGAACCGATACGCCCGGATCATCATCCGCTTCGACGAGGAAATGAAAAAATCAATCTATGGAGAGAGGATGCGCGAATCCCTGGGCGGAACTCCGGACTTTCTCGCCAGCTTCCTCGAACTCTCGTCCTCCAACAATGGCGTCGAAAAGCATTCCGAACTGGACATCGCGACCTACCTGAACGGCGACATACTCGCCAAGCTGGACACCGCCTCGATGGCCAGCTCCCTCGAGGCCAGAAGTCCGTTCCTCGACTACCGCGTCGCCGAATTCGCAGCCTCCCTGCCGCTCAAGCTCAAGCAGAAGGGCGGCCAGCGCAAATACATCCTGAGAAAATGCTTCAGGGGAATAGTGCCTGACGAAATCCTCGACAGGGAGAAGAAGGGGTTCGGAGTGCCGGTGGCGGACTGGTTCAGGGCTTCCTGGAGGAAAATCGCGGAGGAGCACATCCTGGAGGGCAGGGCCGTGAAGGACGGATTCCTCTCCGCAAAAGCCGCCAGCGGGATGCTCTCCGGACACGCCGACGGAAATGCAGACCACAGCTACGCGATATTCGCAATGCTCTGCTTCGCATTGTGGCTCGAAGGGGAATAGGGCGTGAATACGACGAAATGCATCAAGGCTCTTCAAAGATGGATGAAGAAGAGAAAAAGGCGTCTGCTTTTCTCCTCCACAATAATCGTCGTTCTCCTTTTTTCGTTTAGCAATCTATTTATTCCAGATCCCCCCGGGCGCGACGCATCCCCCGGCTTCACAGCGGAAAATCGCAGACTCCTCTCACGGAATCCGCCAGGCCTGAAGCTGACCCTGAAACCACACGGAAGAAAATTCACGATTGGAGAGGAAATAAAAGTCTCCCTCGTCTTTGCCGGCATGTCCAAGGATGGCACCAAGATTTATCGAATGCGTGGAGAGAACGAATACGATCGCTCCGGACGCCCTGATTTCAACCGATTCATTGTTGACGGACCATCCCCCGATTCCTGGACCGACCCCATTGCGGCTTGGAGCCTCGTGGCAATGCATGGAGGTCTTGGCGGAGGCATCAGCGGAGAAAAAGAAGAGCTCGGACAAGCTAGAAGGGTCTATCTCCTGAACGAATACATCCGTTTCGACAAGCCAGGCACATACTTCCTCCAGTGCCGCTCCAACCTCGTCGAGGACAACAGGGAAGAGCTGGTCGAACTGACATCCGAGCCGGTGAAGATCCTCATAGTGGAGCCTCGGAGGCTGAATGTATTGCTAAGAGAAAATTTCTTCCGTCTTTTGGCTCTATCGCCGCTTAAATTCATCAGAGAGTATGGACTGAGGAAACTCCGCTTCCTAGGGACAAGAACGGCATCTGACATATTGCTGGCGCATTTCGGCGATGTATACGACAAGCCTGATTGTGTCCATGTTCCGTTTGGTCTCCTGGGCGCGAGAGACAAGGACTACCTGAAGGACAAACTTTTCAATCGAATAAAAAACCCATCTGAAATTTCCCGGGAATCCCACATCTTTCTATATTCGGCGCTCTGCATCCCATCGCATCTATACACGCGCCTGGGGGAATATGCCGTGGATGCAAACATGGACATAAAACGCCATAAAGTTCTTCTTGATGTCATCGAGCAGATTTCCAGTCAGACTAAAATCGCCTACCTTTCCTGTTTCAATGCAATGCGGGAAAACTTGAACGAGAGAAAGGACGCAGGTCTTGCGGAAGCCGCCTTCATTTTGTTTACAAGTCCTTGGATGACACATGGTTCCTTTGGACATCCGGTAGGCGATTCGGCAAAAAGATTTTCGGAAGACGAGGAGGTGAGGCGTCGCCTGAGAGAACATTTCCTTTATTTTGACAGATACAGGCAGCGGAACCTGCTTGCCGACGGCTGGGATGCGTTGAAAGATCCGGCGATCTCCTCCATCCTGGAGAAACTAAAGATTTCACTGCAATCCAACTTGGAGCAGGATGATGAGGATTTCGTCAGGGCGGACAAACTCCTTCCGCTGGTGATCTTGAGGGAAATGCAGGCTTCGGGAAAGGACGCGGAGGCAAGAACCATGATAATGGACGAAATCAAAAATCGGAGCAACAGGTTGCCTACGAAGATTCTATTATCTCTGCCGGACGAAAAGCTGCCGGAACTGGATGACTTTCTGTTGAAGACCTTCTCCGAGAGGCCAGACGACATCACCGCAAGACTCATCAACAGATACGGGACGGGAAAGCATTTCGAAACAATAATCAGGATCTTCGTGGGAAACGAAGACAAGAATGTCGAGCTGTCAAACTCTTCGGCAATCTTGGAATACTGGTACAGAAACGACCCTGAATCATATATGCAGGACATCGAATACCGCATCCTCAACGGCAAGAAATTTTCCAATATGCTGACCAAGGAGGCGTATAGTCAGGAAATGGCGCCTTTGTTAATGAGATTATGGGGCAGGGCAAGTCCGGAGGCAAAGTCCACCATTTGTCTTGCAATGACACGCTACGACTCCGGGACAAACCTTGAATTCATTATAGATGCCATGCGTGACATTCTAAAAACACAGGAACTTTCAGCCACTGGCGCAAACGCTATCTCCATGCCAAATAAATATTCATTCGCATACGCTCTTGCGCTGAACAATAAATTGAATATCAACGGCAATGCCGCAGACATGTTTCGCGAAATATTCGACGAGGATTGGATTGCTTACATCAGGAGAATCAAAGAAAACAATCGCTAGGGCGGGCTGATGGATTGATCGGGGACAAAAATAATAAATACAAATCCCGTTACCCATCGGATGTTCCGTGTCTTGCATTATTGAGCTAAAAAACAGGAGAACACCACATGAGCATTTTCGTGGACATCCACCAGTATCACAGGATAGGACAGGTGTCGGGAGAGGCTAGTTCGGCTAGGAACAAGGCTGAAAGAGCCGAGGAGAAGATGGCGACACTTGAGAGGCGTGTGGATCGTCTTGCGCTGGCTTGCCAGGCGCTCTGGGAGCTCATCAGGGAGAAAACCGACCTTAGCGACTCCGACGTGAGCGCCAAGATGCAGGAGATTGATCTTCGCGACGGTTATTCTGACGGCAAGATCGGCGGCAGGGCCATGCAATGTCCGGCTTGCGGCAAGACCATCAACTCGTCCCGTCCGGTCTGCATATACTGCGGCAGGGCCAACGATTCGGGGGAGATTGTGCGCTAACCCCATGTTGGCGCTGAAAATCCGCAGGGAAGCCGGATCGGGGATTGAATCTGCGCTGATCCGGGCTATCTTTCGCATTCGCTTATGATAAACTTCATCTTACAGAAAATATTCGGGACAAAGGCTGACCGCGACTCGCGCAAGCTCAAGCCCGTCGTGGCGAAGATCAACGAGATCGAAGTCTCGTATCAGGGATTGTCCGACGATCAGCTCAGGGCCAAGACCGGCGAGTTCAGGGAGCGTATCAGGAAGGGGGCGAGCACGGACGATCTTCTTCCCGAGGCTTTTGCCGCGGTGAAGAACGCCTGCAGGCGGCTGGTCGGCAGGACGATCACCGTCTGCGACCACGAGCTTGTCTGGGACATGGTTCCATACGACGTGCAGCTGATGGGCGGGATAGCCCTGCACAGGGTTTCGATAGCGGAGATGGCGACTGGCGAGGGCAAGACGCTGGTGGCCACGCTGCCCCTCTATCTCAATGCGCTGACGGGGAGGAACTGCCAGCTTGTGACGGTGAACGACTATCTCGCCCGCCGCGACTCGGAATGGATGGGGGCAGTCTACAGCTTCCTCGGCCTCACTGTCGGATGCCTGCAAAATCAGATGAGCTCGGAGCAGCGCCGTGCGCAATACGCGTGCGACATCACCTACGGGACGAACAGCGAATTCGGCTTCGACTATCTGCGCGACATGGGCATGGCGTCGTCGAAGGCGCAACTTGTCCAGCGCGACCATTTCTACGCGATAATAGACGAGGTGGACAGCATTCTCATAGACGAGGCGCGAACGCCTCTGATAATTTCGGGACCTGTCGCGGTATCCACGCACCAGTTCGACAAGCTGAGGGAGCCTGTCGCGGAGCTTTTCAAGAAGCAGAGCTTCCTTTGTTCGAGGCTGGTCAACGAGGCGCGCGACACGCTGGCGAAGGAGGATGTGTCCGACGAGGACAGGGACGATGCGATGATCAAGCTGCTGCAGGTGAAGTTTGGGATGCCGACGCACAAGCAGCTCATGCACATGCTCGAGGACGGGGCCATACTCAAGAAGCTCGAGAAGACCGAGTCGTTTGTCCGTAGCGACCAGAACAAGGGACTGCTTCACGAGGTCCAGGCCGAGCTTTTCTTCTCGATAGACGAGAGGAGCCACGAGGCGGATCTGACCGAGAAGGGGCGGAACGCGATCAGCCCGGACGATCCGGAGATGTTCGTGCTTCCAGATCTGCTGCTGTCGCTACATGAGATAGATGCGGGCGAGATGGCGGCGGAGGAGAAGATCAAGCGCAAGCAGTCCTTCCAGGAGGATTTCTCCAGGAAAAGCGAGATGCTTCAGAACCTCTCCCAGCTTCTCAAGGCATACTGCCTCTACGAGAAGGACGTCCACTACGTGGTCCAGGACAACAAGGTCCTGATCGTGGACGAGCACACCGGAAGGCTCATGCCCGGACGCCGCTTCAGCGAGGGCCTGCATCAGGCGCTCGAGGCGAAGGAGAACGTGAGGATAGAGAGGGAGACCCAGACGCTTGCCACGATCACCATCCAGAACTACTTCAGGATGTACGAGAAGCTTGCCGGGATGACTGGAACCGCCGAGACGGAGGCGAACGAGTTCCACGACATCTACAAGCTGGACGTGACCGTGATACCGACCAACAGGCCATGTGTGAGAAAGGATTCCAACGACAAGGTCTACAAGACCAAGCGAGAGAAATACAAGGCGATAATACAGGAAGTGAAGGACTGCCACCAGCGCGGACAGCCAGTTCTTCTCGGCACCATATCAGTCGAGGTCTCGGAAATCCTCAGCCGCATGCTCAAGATGGAGAGGATTCCGCACAATGTGCTGAACGCGAAGAACCACCAGTTCGAGGCGGACATAGTGGCCAGGGCCGGACAGAGAGGCTCGGTGACAGTCGCGACCAACATGGCAGGGCGAGGCACCGACATCAAGCTTGGAGAGGGCATACCCGGGCTCGGGGGGTTGCACGTCATAGGCAGCGAGAGACACGACTCGAGGCGGATAGACCGCCAGCTCCGCGGCCGCTGCGCCCGCCAGGGCGACCCGGGTTCGTCCCGTTTCTATGTGTCCCTCGAGGACAATCTCATGAGGCTTTTTGGTTCCGACCGCATATCTTCGCTGATGAGCAGGATGGGCCTCGAGGAGGACGAGGAGCTGGAACATCCTTTGCTCAACCGTTCGATAGAGACCGCCCAGAAGAGAGTCGAGCAGCACCATTTCGCGATGAGGAAGCGCACTCTCGAATACGACGACGTGATGAACAAGCAGCGCGAGGTGATATACGGTTTCCGCAAGGAGATACTGCTTTCGGAGAAGCCGAGGGATGTCCTTTTCGAGATACTGGAGAGGGAGATCGAATCCCAGGTCGAGGCCTCCTGCGATCTGAGCGGGAAGAACGTCGTCGCCATCAGATCCGACGAGCTGCTTGCATGGCTCAATTCCGTCTTTCCGATCGGATTCACGGAGAAGGACATTCCGTCGATAGTCCCGGACCAACCCTTCGAGCCGGCCTTCTGCGTGGAGAGGATACTTGACAGGATAAAGGAGACTTACAGGATAAAGGAATCGGTGGAGACGCCTGAATCCCTAGCCTGGCTTGAGAGGAACATCATGCTCGACGCGGTCGACCGCCTGTGGCAGGACCATCTCTACGCCATGGATCATCTGCGCTCCAGCGTGGGGCTCAGGGCCTACGCCCAGAAGAACCCGCTTGTCGAATACCGCCACGAGGCCTTCAAGATGTTCAGCGAGATGATGGCCGAGATCAACAAGGAGATACTGTCCAACATGTTCCGGTCCGCGACAAAGCTCTCCGTCTTCGAGCAGATACTGTCCTCCCTGCCGCAGAACTTCATACATGGCCAGATAGAGCAGTTCGGCTCCGACCCCGACCCCGCCGCACCGCAGCAGCCACAGCAGAATCCGCAGCCGCAGTCCCCCGACATACAGATAACCTTCAAGCGCGAAATGCCGAAAGTCGGCAGGAACGACCCCTGCCCATGCGGCAGCGGAAAGAAATTCAAGAAGTGCTGCGGAAAGTAGGAGCGAAAGTCTCCCCCTTGATGTGCGTTTTCCCCGGGAGGGACGGCGGCCCGCCGTCCGGAAGCCGGAGATGCGAAGCAAGAGTTCGGTAAATCCAGTCATTCTTGAGACGTTGCGAAGCTTGTCCGCCCCTGCGGCGGGCTCACGTCGGTCTTGTTTTACAAGGAGATAACGAAGGAAAGGAAGTAAGATAAACGGCGGCAAATCCAGAGATTACCCATCGCCAATCTTCCTTTCTTTTCTTTCTTGCCTCTTTGTAAAAATTGGGCGGAAAGGGCGTCTCCGGATATTCCACGTTTCAAGAACTTTCACGGGGGACTTGCCGTTGCCTGATATTTTTTTTCAAAAATTCCGTCCGGAAGACTTGCAAATTGTTTCACAAAGTTTCATATTATTGCAAAAAATTGAAGGAGCCGCATCTTGGACGGAGCTGGGAAATCGAGGAGGCTGTTCACGGAGGAGAGGGAGAAGTTCATTCTGGGCGAGCTTGGCAGGGGGGCGAGGAGTCTGGACGAGCTTTCGGACTCGCTTGCTGTGTCGAAGGCGACAGTCCGCCGCGACCTGCTTTCGCTTGAGAGGAGGGGGGTGGTCAGGCGCATCCATGGTGGTGCGATGCGTCTGGACATGCTCGCTGGCGAGCCGGTGTTCAGCGAGAAGAGGCTGATCCGGGAGCGGGAGAAGGGCGCGATAGCGGGCAAGGCCGCCGAGCTGGTCCGCGACGGAGATGCGATATATCTTGACGGTGGGAGCACGGTTCTTGGGATCTGTCCTCTGCTTTCCTCGCGCAGGAACCTGTCGATAGTGACCAATTCGCTGATGGCCGCCTCGGAGCTTATGGAGACGGGGCACAAGCTCTTCATCGTCGGCGGCAGGTTCCGTCCTCTCAGCCGCACCATGGTCGGGGCGCTCACGGAGAAGACACTGGGGTCGATGAGTTTCGACAAGGCTTTTCTGGGGAGCATTGGCGTGTCCGAGGAGGGCATAAGCACCACGGATCCGGACGAGGCCTACACGAAGGAGCTTGTGATGCGCAGGGCTGCGATGGTGATACTGCTTGCCGACTCAACGAAGTTTGGCAAGAGGTCCCTTGCGCTGAGCGGATCTCTTTCGGACATTGATGTGATCGTGACCGACCGTCAACCGCCAGCCAATCTGGCTAGGATCCTAAGAAGGAAGAATATTAAGATAATAAAATGAAAAACGAGGATTGAAAATGGGCAACTACTACAGCGACCTGTCTCCGGATTTCGCGAAGAGGAAGATCAAATTGAAGGAGATCGCCGCCTACGGCTACGACAGGAGCGTGGCCGACGAGGTGAAGGCCGGTCTCTCCAAGGTTGGCATCGCGGAGATCTACGAGTGCATGCTGATGATAAGGGAGTTCGAGGAGATGATCCTCAAGCTCAGGACTGGCGCATACGAGTGCATAAAGGAATACGAATACCGCGGACCGACCCATCTGTCCATCGGGCAGGAGGCCACATCGGCCGGCGCGTGCAGCGTGCTGGGGCTCTCGGACTACATCACGTCCACCCATCGCGGCCATGGCGACTCCATCGCGAAGGGCTACTTCGGGATAATGAGGATGGGGGATGACGAGCTGCGCACGAGGTGTCCGGAATTCGCCGGTCTCTCCGGGGAGGACCTTCGCGAGGCGGTGATGGAGGACCATGTCTTCAGGACAATCTCCGAACTCTTCGGAAAGGAGACCGGATACGGAAAGGGCAGGGGTGGCGGGATGCACATATTCGACTTCAGGGTCGGCCACCTCGGGGCCAACGCGATAGTCGGCGGCGGAGTGCCCATCGCGACCGGGGCGGCTATGACGTGCAGGATTGACATTGACAAGTCCAAGCCGCAGAGGGTGGTGTGCTGTTTCGCCGGCGACGGGGCGTATGCGAACGGAGTGGTCCTCGAATCCCTCAACTGGGCGAGCCAGGACCAGTTCAGCAACCCGAGGATGACAAGCATTGTGAAGGGACTGCCCATAATCTACTGCATAGTGAACAACCATTTCGGGATGACCGGAAGAGCCGAGGGGGAGGTGACGGGGGTTGATTCGCTTGCGAAAAGGGCCGCTGGGTTCGACGACGACAACATGCACGCCGAGGTGGTCAATGGCATGGATGCCCTCGCCGTCCGCGACGCGCTGCTCCGGGCGAGGAAGCTGCTGGACGCTGGAAAGGGCCCTGTCCTCCTCGAGCTGAACACATACAGATACTACGGGCATTCCCTGTCCGACCCGAGAAATGAATACAGGACCAAGGAGGAGGAGGAGAAGTGGAGGCAGGTTGACCCTGTCTTCTCCTTCCGAGCACGTCTCCTGGAGCAGAAGATATTCAAGGAGAACGAGCTTGATGCGATTGAGAAGAAGGTGGCCGAAAGGAATGCGCGCGCGGCGAGGAAGTCGGTTGACTCGGCCGATCCCGCCTCGGAGGATGTCATCAAGTACATGTATACGGACTCCTTCTGCGAGAAGGTTCCGAAGGCGTATCAGGTTCTCGACCCGAGAGGACCGGAGCCTGTTGTCAAGCGCGACTCCGAGGGAAGGCTCAACTACAGGGACGCCATAAAGGAGGGAATCGTGGAGGAGATGAAGCGCGACGCCCGGGTGGTCGTCTATGGCGAGGATGTGGCCGACTACGGCGGGGCGTTCAAGCTGACCAAGGGGCTTCTCGAATACTTCGGGCGCGGAAGGGTCTTCAACACGCCGATATCCGAGGCATGCATATGCGGCACCGCCGTTGGAATGGCGATGACAGGTTACCGCCCGGTCGCCGAACTCATGTACATGGATTTCGCCCTGATGGCGTCCGACCAGATATCCAACCAGGCCGCGAAATGGCACTACATGACCGGTGGCAACGTCAAAGTCCCGCTCGTCATCCGCTGCAGCGTCGGCGGAGGCAAGGGATATGGCGGACAGCACTCGCAGTCCCTTGAATCAATGTTCTGCCACATACCGGGAACCTACGTGGCCTACCCATCCAATCCATATGA
>CAZGJP010000006.1:14487-29148 GCA_964526605.1 uncultured Lentisphaera sp. | reverse complement strand
AAAACCCCATCCCCGGGTTGGGCCCCCCTTTAATTTAACCTGTACGGTTTCCCCGTTTGTAAAATTAACGGGTGTGGTAAAACACATCTCCGTCCACAAGACACGACAGCACCTTGTCCGATCCGCAACCCCCAACCATTATCTCCGCCTCGACAACTCCCTTCCTCCAATCCTTCACTCGAAGCATCACATCACCGATGGAAAGCCCCGGAAGAACATGCAGAAGAGGTGGACGGAATATGCCACCATATTGATACCAGTCGTAGTTCGGGAAAGGCCCCCCAGGAAGGCGTTTCGCGTCGAAACGGTTGTCAACCAGAACGACAAGCTCCCTCGCCACCGATCCACCCACTTCCACCCTTTTCCTGGTGAACGGACAGTCGTGCTCGCCAATTCTCCTCCCGTCCACATGGAATGCGCTCCAAGGCCCCAAGCCCGGAAAGTCTATCATGATCCGCTCCGCCCCGGAAATGTCAATCCGCATCCTGTAGGCCGCGAGTCCGCGCTTCCCACGATGCGGCGCGACGGCGTCGAACGACAGCGGAACTATCATCTTCTCCTTGAATTCAATCCCGGCCACGTCCACGCGGGCGGGATCCGCATCCCCGAGAAACGCGAAGTCCCAGCTCCCCGACAGATCGAACGTCCTCCTGATGGCATGATGCGGAAAGGCTCTCACGTTCTCAAAGCTCCCTTGAATCACTTCTTGTCAAACGCATCCCAAACCGCTATGGGCGACGTGTTGTTCGCCGTGGCTGCCGACTCGGCCACGATCAGCGGCATCTCCGACTTGTTCACCCACGCCACCGAGGCGTCGCTCCTCAATACGTTCCCACCCTTGTATCGGTGGACGTAGGGAAAGAAGGAAAGATGGTAGACCATGTCCGAGAATATCGCCTTCCCAGCGTATTTCTTGTATCTGGACAATGCGGGTATCGTCGTCCCGGTCCCCCAGTTCAACTCCGTGTTCGGATTCTCTGGATCGTTGGGCCTGCAACCATAGCCAGAACGCGTGTGCTGAGTTGTCACCGATTTCGGAGGCCATGGACAGGTTGTGGACTTGAACTTGAACTGGTAGTCGGTAAGCCCGTTCTTCGTGGTCTTCACCTCGTTCGACGGACAGTAGAACACGTCGGGCTTGTTGATATATCCTCCGTTGTAGAACCAGCCCTGGGAAAATATTATGTTCCCATCGACCTTGTACATCCAGGCGTTTGATGTCATCGCCCTGCCTGCGGTCCCCGAACATCCGAACGGGATGAAGTCGTTGAAATCGTCCGCATAGTTCACGCTTATCAGGCCGACCTGCTTGAGATTGTTCGTGCAAACGATTTTCTTCGCCTGGTCCTGCGCGTTCTTCAGCGCAGGCAGAAGCAGCGCCGCCAAGATGGCTATTATCGCTATCACCACCAGCAATTCTATCAAAGTGAAAATCCCGCCTCCTCTCTTGTTCATGACGCAATCCTCCTCTTCGCGCTTGATTGATTTATCTGAAGCTCCGTCCCGACCTGATGAAAGAACGGAGCGCCCTTCTCCCCACCACCCAGCAGCGCCGCCATGAACTCAGCCGCCTTGGAGCCAAGCTCCTCGTGGTTCATCGAAACACTGCTCAACCTCATGCCCTTCGAAAATTCAAAGCCTCCACCGTCGAAGTCAACTATCTCCACATCTTCCGGTATCGAATAGCCCATCCTTTCCAGTTCGGCCAGGATTCTGACCGTGAGATAATTGTGGCACGACAACACGGCGCTAGGCCTCCGCCTCCGCGAAAATATCTCCTTCAACAGCGCCCTCGACTCCAATTTGTCCTCCGGCAGCTCCACCTTCTGGAAGTCAATACCGGCACTCCTCAGCGCCAGACGGCAGCCATCCAGCCTCTCGCGGTCGACAGTATCCACGAAATTGTTCGAACCTGGCCCGCAAAGACGCGGACGGCCGAAAACCACCACCTCACGATGACCACGCTCGACAAGATGCCGCGCGGCGGAATACGCACCCCACAGATTGTCATGGATCACCGACGATATCCCCAGATGCGTCGCATCGTAGTCCATTGAAACCATCGGCAGCATCGTCTTCTGAAGCTCCGCTATCAGATGGCTGTTGTTCACCTCGAATATTACTATCCCCGAAAAGCCTCCGGCATGCACCGCGTTCCTGATCCCAGCCCCGTCAAGCCCGGCAGCGCCAAGCCCCGATAAAACAACTCCGGAACGCCTCAGCGCAGACCTCAGCGCCGAAAGCGCGCGGAAGGGATAGTCCCCAGACCTCAGCGTCTTCTCGACATCGTAATGGGAGAAAAACGCGACACGGCTCCTCCCGCCAGCACACGACCCCCTCCCGGCCCTCACAAAAACACCCTTGCCTATGTAGCTCTCCAACAGACCGTCAGCCTTCAACTCCCCTATCGTCCTCTGCATCGTCAGCTTGCTCACCTTGAACGAACGCGCAAGCGAACGAATCGAAGGCAAGGCCGACCCAGGAGGAAAACTCCCGTCCAGAATCCCCCTCCTGATCTCGTCCTTTATACCCTGCTTCAGCTTGAACGGCATGGATGCCCTTTAAGTAATACGGTTGACGACAATCTGGGTTAACTGGTATATATTATAAGACAGAAAAAGCCCGGTGTCAAGGGATGCGGATTAAAAAAAATGAAAAATCTTTGTCGCCGGCGACCTGCCGGTCCCTGCTGGAAAAATCGGTGCCCGAGCCGCCATCCGCCGTCCCGCGCTACTGCGCCTTGGCGCCACCGACGAGCCCGATCGCCTCGGCGGGCAGGTGCCACTTCTCGCCTATTCTTATGTTCTGGCCGTGGGAATACATTATTTTTCTCCCGCCTGACACAGCGAAGTTCTTGGCCTCCGGGAATTCGATCTCGCTAGCTCCGCCCTTTACACGCAGGACCGCGTTTCCAGCCTCCTTGCCCCCGACGGACACCTGCGCCCCCGAGCGGGAGAACTCAGCCACCGCGTCGCGGAAAAAGACCGAGTTGGCGGAGCGCAAGTCCAATGAAAGCAGGACGCACGCGATCTTCGCCACGTCGGTGTTGTCTATCACACCCATAGCCTTCGTCCCTCCCGGATGGAACATGAAAAGAACCACGTCCTCCGCCGTGTGGTTGTCGTGCACCCAGCCTATGTTCGACCTCCTGCTCATCATCTCGCCAAGAGCCGTCCTTATCTTCTTGTTCCCGGCCGACGGAAGCAGACCCTTCAGCCTGGCAACCTCGTCCGCGGAAAGATCCTTGATCCCGTAGTTCTCCGACACGACCGCCCTTATCTCGGCATCGCCCATGCTGGGGAGAAGCATTGACGCGACGGTCTGGCCACTCCTCTTCGCCCTCTTGAGCGCCGGCAGAAACTCGCCCGGATGATTGCCCGCCATGCTGCCTCTCGTCCCGATGTTCACCCCGCCATTCCCGTGGTCACTCATGATTATGATCGCAGTCCCCCCGTCCGCCCGGGCGAAACGCAACGCCTCCTCCACGGCCTTGTCGAACGACAATATGTCGCTGATCAGTCCCACCGGCTCGTTCGAGTGTGCCGCCCAGTCTATCTTGCTGCCCTCCACCATCAGAAGAAATCCTTTGTCCTTCTTGGAGAGGACCGAAAGCGCCTTCGCCGTCATCTCCGCCAGAGAAGGCTGGACATCCGTCCTGTCTATCTCATACGCTATGCTGTCCTCTCCAAAACTGGCCCAGAGCCGCGTCCCCGCAGACGCCATCATCTGATCCCGCGTCTCCAGATACTCGTAACCCATCCTCCTCAGCTCCGATACCAAGTCCTCCTTGTCCTTCCTCGCCCCGCCCTTGAGAAACTTGTCCCCGGCCCCGAGAAACAGATCAAGCCCGCAATAGACCTGCTGCTCAATTATCGTCTCCGCCGCATCCCTGTCGGGAAAGTGCGCACTGAAGGCCGCAGGAGTCGCCTCGGTGGACGAACACGTCACCACAAGCCCCGTCGCAAGCCCCTTCAGCCTCGCAGCCTCCATGATGTTCGCAACCGGCGTCCTCGCAAACTCCTTCCTGTAGACCGCCGGATCCAGACCCGGCATGTCAGGCTCCCTCGCCATCACGCCAAGCATCTCGTTGTCCGTCTTGAACCCTGACGCAAAAGCCGTCCCCGCCGCGGCGGAATCCGTTATGGCCGACCCCGCCGAATGCGTCCTCACAAGCCCGCATGCGAGAGCGTCCATCGCAAGAGCATCCCCTCCCTTGAACCACCTCGCCAGCGCAAGCCCCCCGGAACTCATTCCGTCCGGAATCATGACTATCAGATTCCTGACCCCTGGAAGAACAGGCTCATCCGCATGGAGAACCCCGCAGGCAATACACTGGACGACAGCCACGCACAACAACAACGAATTCCTCCTCATCGCAACAGCCTCCTCGATGATCGGATTGTTATCCGACACCTCACATCAGCAGCCCGCCATCAATGTTCACCACCTGCCCGGTGACATAGTTCGAATCCGCAGAGCACAGGAAATATACCACGGAGGCCACATCCTCGGGCGTTCCAGCCCTCTGCATCGGTGTCACCTTCATGAACGCTTCCGTCGCCTGCTCGGAAAGATTCTTCGTCATGTCAGTGAGTATGTAGCCGGGAGCCACCGCATTGACGTTGATGTTCCTGGATGCGAGCTCCTTCGCCGACGTCTTCGTAAGTCCTATGACTCCAGCCTTCGAGGCCGAATAGTTCGCCTGCCCCGGATTGCCCATCCTGCCGACCACCGACGCCACATTCACTATCTTCCCGCTCCGGGCCTTCATCATCGGACGGCATGCCGCCTTGATGAAGTTGAATGTACCCTTCAGATTGACCGCCATCACCTTGTCCCAGTCGTCGTCGCTCATGCGCATTATCAGCGTGTCGCGCGTGATCCCGGCGTTGTTTATCAGAATGTCCAGAGACCCGAGCTTCTCGACCGTCTCCTTCACCGCCTTCTCCGCCTCCTCGAACTTGGTCACGTCGGCGGCCACGGCAATTGCATCAACCCCAAGCCCCTTCATCTCCTGGGCCGTGCCCTCCGCGACATCCTTGAGCACATCCACCACTGCGATTTTCGCACCCTCCTTCGCAAGCCGCGTGCATATCGCCTTGCCTATCCCCCTCGCCCCGCCTGTGACCAGCGCAACCTTCCCCTCGAGCCTCTTCGCATCCGACATTTCAGATCTCCTTATTGTTTTTTAGCTTTGCATGAAATTTCTGAAGTCATCCAAGCTCTTCGCCGTGTTCACGTTGAAAGTCTTCAGATCGGGATTTATCCTCTTCACCAACCCCGTCAGCACATTGCCAGGGCCAAATTCAACGATTGCATCGGCCCCGGCGGAGCAAAGCGAGCGGACACAGCCCTCCCAGAGCACGCTGCCGGACACCTGCTTAGCCAGGTTAGACCTGATATCCTCCACCGATGAGACCATCCCGCCGACTACGTTCTGGGCGACAGGAATTTTCGGCGCCCCGAACTTCGTCCCGGCCAGCACTTCCGCGAATTTCGCAGCCGCACCAGCCATCAATCGAGAGTGATATGCTCCGGCCACTTTTAGAGGAATTATCTTCCGGACCCCGAGAGCCTTGAGCCTCTCTATCGCCGCGGCGACCTTCGTCTGCTCGCCGCTTATCACTATCTGCCCCGGACAGTTGAGGTTCGCCATGTCAACGTCGGACTCGGAACATGCCTTCGATACAAGCCCGGCATCCGCACCGAGCACGCTCGCCATCGCTCCCTTCGTCTCCGAACAGGCCTGGTCCATCAGCTCGCCCCTGCGCGCGACGAGCCTGAGCCCGTCCTCGAAGGAAAATACTCCCGCACAGCAAAGCGCCGCCAGCTCGCCCAAGCTCAGACCTGCGACGGCAACAGGCTCCACATCCGGATAGACCGTCTTGAACGCCTCAAGACACGCGCAACTCACCGTGAATATCGAAGGCTGGCAGAACTTGCTCTGAGTGAGCTTGTCCTCGGGACCGTCAAAGCAGAGCCCGCCCACCGACCAGCCAAGAACTTCGTCCGCCTTCTTGAATATGGCCCGGGCGGATTCGTTCGCCTCCGACAAATCCTTCCCCATGCCCACAGCCTGCGCACCCTGCCCCGAAAAAACAAATGCAAATCTCATCTCTTTCTCCTCAATTCCCGGAATTAAAAGTAAAGCGGTAAGATACTTCGTCTAACGCCAGAGGCAAGGGACACAAGGTATCACTCGAATCTCAGATACCTGCCCTCGCGGCAGTTCAGGGAGACGCGGAAGGAATGCATGCCGGCTTTCTCCCCATGAAGGGGGATTTTCTCGCCGCTGGCCAGATCGAAGGCATGCCCGCATCTCCTCTTCAACCTGATTCGGATATGCGCATTGACGCTTTTGCGGCAATGGCTGAAGATGAGGAAGTATTCCCTTCCATTTTTCTCCAGCTTCTCCTTGTACGCGTATAGTCCGCCAGTCCGGTAGTCCTCCGGAACTATCCCGCAATGAGATGCGATTCTCAGAAGCGTGTGGTCATTCAGAAAGGCCTCCTCCTCGTAGTTCACCGCGGAATCGAAGGATCCGGGGGAATTGTCGAAGCCGGCCACAAGCACTGAACCCTTCCCATATCTCCTGGCCACAAGTAGCGGCACACCGTCATCCCCCTTCAGGAGTTCCTCCCCTCCACCCAGGACCGCACGGCATGATCCCTCCATCATCCCCCTGCCGAAGCTCCCCTTGAAGACTATCTTCCTCCTCCCTGACTTGCCATAGCGGACATCCTCCAGCCCGAAGACCTGCCGCAGGAAAGTCCTCTGCAACCCGCTCTTCACAATCTCGCAGGTCCCCGGATAGACCAGCAGATTCATGCCCTTCTCCACCGCAAGCCTCAAAAGCCAATACCATTCCTCGTCGTCCGGAAGCAACTGGCCTCCACCACCGCCAGTCACGGTCCGGTCGAGATGATCCTGCGGAGGCAGAACCATCAGCCCGTATCTCGAAAAATCATACCTGTGACGCCTGTATATCAACGCCGCGGGAATGTCCAGCCTCGCCGCCACATGCGCCAACGAATTGAACGCATTCCATTCTATCCTGTCGCAAACGGCCAGCCTAGGCTCTTCCCGTTCCGCCCCGGCCAAGCTCCGACGTATAAGCCCTATCCTCGATATGTCGTCCCCGTATAGGCCCAGATCAGCCCCGGGTATGCTGAAATAGCCCGCGCCAAGCCTCACCGACTGGAAAAGAGCCTCGTCATACTGGCGATAGTCCCCTCCCACCTGCCAAGGCTCCCCACCCCAGCTCCTCCCAGCATTGTGCGCAGCAACATGCCTGCGGCCGAAAGTCTTCTCCTCGAGCCAGTATTTCGCCTTCGCCTCGTAGAAGTATGTCGAAATGTCGGCGATGGAACCAAGTCCGTGCCCGGGCAGATCCTCGGGCAGCTTCCCCGGGGCGTTCCTCCCGACTATCCTGTTTATCTCCTCTATCCCCTGCCTGATGGACCACTCCCTGAACTCAAGATAGACCCTGAACGCCGCCTTCTCCTCGCTGTAAGGCACGCGGATCTCTCCATATGACCCCATCTTCCCGCCAAACAGCTTCGAGACATCGTCGAGATTCAGGCTCTTTACATCCCTCAAATATCCGGAAAAGGCCTTCCTCTCCTGTTCCGAATAGTCGAATATGCTGTTGTCTCCTCCATAGTAGTAATAGCCATATGGGAAGTCGGAGTTGCCAAAGTCTATGACGAACTTGCCCAGGGAACGCGACTTCGCGTATCTGCGCGTGAGCTCATCAACCATCCCAAAATAATGCCTCCTGTAGAACTCGCTCCAGATCGTCGGGAAGAAACCCTTGTTGCCGTAGCGGTCCATCGCCGGCTCCTTCAGAGACCACCAAGGCACACCTCCGTCGTACAGACCCGACCCGCGAGTGGTCGGAAAGAGCCAGAAATATATCATTATCCCCTTCTCGCCGGCAAAATCCAGAAGCTGGTCCGTCAGCGACCAGTCGTAACGCCCGGGCTCCGGCTCGATGTCCTCCCAGGGTATGTTCATCCGGGCGTATTGACATCCCCGCCGCGCCATCTCGCATATGAAGAACTTCATCTCCTCAGGCATCCTTCCACTGAACGCCCAGTAGCTCGAAAATCCATAGCTCTCCGGCCTGTCATCCTCCTTCGAGACAACCCTCTCCATCCTCGAAACCCTCTTCAACCCGCCATTCCCGCAACGGACATCGAGCAAGTATTCCCTCGATCCGGGACGGAACGAATGCCTTATGCCCCTGCTCAAGACGGCATCAGGACCAACAGTGGCTGTGAATTTCGAAATTGCACGCCCATCGCAACTCAAACTGGCGGAAATCCTCTCCGCCTTCCTCCCCGAATTCCTCACCACTACGCGCAACGGCGCCATCGGATTCTCCGGCAGAATATCCCTGACATGCAGGTCGGCGGATATCCTCTCCGGCTCAAGCCAGCGGAGAAGTTTCAGCACGAGATCGTCCAGCCCCCTCCATTCCCTCGTGAGCAAGCCCGGATCGCGCTTCCACTCGAATTGATACGCCCCATCGGCATTCTCCCTGGGCTCGCCCCCGTTGAAGCCTATCATCGCGAATTTCGCGCCAAAAAACCTCCCGCAACGCCTCTCCACCGCAAGCACCGAACTCGATATCTCGGTGTGACTTGAACTCTTCACCCTGAGAAGAGGATGCGTGATGTCGGGGGGGAACGCGGTCACCCTAAGACCGGGAAAACGCTTCCCCGCGAAAAATTCAGGATGCAGCAGCCTGCCGGCTATCCGAACCCCATCGTCCGTCAATCCCTCTATCCCGGGCCGCTCCGCGCATATGTTGAAATCGTCGTAGCAACGAGTCAGATGGAATCGGTAGGCGTGCGAATTCCGCAACGGATACCAGTTCCCGCGGTGCGGAATGTCACCCAGAAAAAACATCGAGCCACCAGAGGCGTGGAAGTCAAGCATCGCCGACAACTCGGCCTCCGCAAACTCGCCCGTGACATACGGCAGGACAAAGACATCGCAGGTCTCCCTCGACAATCCGCGGCTCAAAGCACCCCGCCCCAGCAAGGAAAATTCAATCCCCTCTCTTCTCAACAGCCCCGACACATCGTCGGCTCCATACTCGGGCATCGGGTCAAAACCAGAATCCTTGAACAATAAAACCTTCATCGGCAGTTCTCCCCCTGCTTCTCCTTGGCTGATACTTGAGCCAATTGCAAAATTCCCCGCCGCCGCGCGGCCCACCGGCATTCTCCGAAGGAGAACGGGCAAACCTCGCGCACCGGAACCAATATTCCATCATCCCAGATGCCTGTGGAAGCCGTGGATGAAATCTGCCACTGGCATTTCCTTCCTGCCGTCGGGATGGACAATTTTCAATGCGAGCGAGCCTCTGCCGCAGGCGACCGTGAACGCCTGTTTCGAGAGATGGAATCCTCCCGGGGGCAGGTCGAGAGGTCCGGCGAGGGCCGCACTGATGATTTTCAACCTGTATTTCCGCCCGAATATCTCGAATTCAGAGAATGCCCCGGGCCAGGGATGATAGGCGCGGATCTTCCGCTCTATGACTTCCGCATCCTCGCCCCAGTCAATCGCACCCTGGCTCTTTTCTATCTTCCTCGCATAGCTTGCCGCGGAATCGTCCTGTGGAACAGCCTTCAATTCCCCTGAAAATATCCTCAGAACCGTGTCCACCGCGTGCTCCCCCGCGAGATTCGCAAGCTTGTCCTCGAGACTGTGCGCAGTGTCATCACAGGATATTCCGACTGCGAATTTCGCAAAGACAGGCCCCGTGTCAAGCCCCTTCTCCATGCGCATGAATGATATCCCCGCCTCCTCGTCCCCTGCGAGAATCGCAGCCTGAACCGGCGCGGCGCCGCGATGCTTCGGAAGAAGCGATCCATGGACATTCAACGGCTCGACCTTTGGCAGCGACAGAATCTCGCTCTTCAAAATCTGCCCATAGGAGGCGAGAAATATGAAGTCAGGATTCAGGGCTCCGGCCTCCGAGAGGAAATCCGGAGCGTTCACACATTTTATCTTCTTGAGCGGGATGCCGTGCAACCTGGCGAATTCACCGACAGGCGTGGGCGTGAGATGCAGCTTCCTCCCGGCGGGCTTGTCCTCCTGAGTCACCGCCCCGAGAAAGTCTATCTCCTCCGAACCCGCGATTTTCGCAAGCGACGGAAGCCCGAGCCTCCCCGAGCCGATGAAAAGAACCTTTGGCCTAAGCTTCATCTTCTATTTTTCTCCATGAAACGCCTTGGACTGACGATTTCAACGCCATCGAATCTGATCAGAGACAGAAGATCATTGTCTTCGGTGATGATGAAATCCGCCTTGGCCGCCTTAGCCAGTCCCAAGACCACATGGTCATCAGGATCCCTGCAGACGTTTCCATCCATCTTCGATGGAAGCATCATCTTCGAGCTCTCCTTAAGCGTCCTTACATATGCCTCCGCCAACGACTGCGGAACCTTTATCTTTGAGATCAGTTTTTCCTCCACATCATTCAAAATCTCGTCGCAAAAAAATAGCTCGTGACTCTCAATGCAAAGCTCCATTACAGACTCGCAGAGCCCCCTTGCGGCAACGGCTGAAATGGCGACATTGGCATCTATCACAACTCTCATTTCAACGCCTTGAAGACATCTTCATCGGTGAGAAGACCCTGCTCCTCGGCGAAAGGCATTATCTTTGAGCGGGAACTGCGGAAGCCTTGGAGGGCCAGATATCTTCTCAGAGACTCCCTAACGATGTCGCTTGCGGCCTTGTTCTCCCTCCGGCTGAACGCGTTTAACTTAGTTTTCATCTGCGAAGGCAGGCGCACTGTCAATGTCTCAGTCTTCATGATGTTGGTCCTCACTTTTCATAATTATGCAAGACAATGTAATACAAGTTTCGGAGTTTTCAATCGTTCGCCGCCACAGCGGAGAGCCTAGCGGGCACCATTACAGCTTTTTACAAAGAGATAACGAAGTCAGGGAAAAAATATTTTACCACTAATTGACACTAATGCGACACTAACTGGGAAACATCGTTATCCACGAACTTCACGAATGAACACGAATGGGAAGAATTTGCCGTGCGGTCCGCAACGCGCAGGCAGTCCTCAAAGCGAAAGGCAAGGCATAACGCTTTGTCTTTCGCTTAGAGACTGCCGTTGCTGTCCAGCTCTGGACAGCAGCAAATTCAATACATGTAGTGTTATTATCAGTGTTAAGTTAGTGTTTATTAGTGGTGTAAAAAGGAAATTGAAATTTCGCGGTCTTCGATCACCGGTTCAGCACTTTTCGAGTCTGCCGACGATGTCGGAGACCTTGGAGAAGCCGTTGGAGTCGAGGTATTTGTTTATACCTTCAATGACTTGGAGTGGGATTGTGGGGTCTGCGAAAATCGCGGTTCCTACGCCTACGGCGTTGGCGCCTGCGAGGAGGAATTCGATTGCATCGTCTGCGCAGCATATTCCGCCCATTCCGATTATCGGAATATTTACCGCCTTCGCCGTCTCGTGGACCATTCTGAGGGCGACCGGCTTGATCGAAGGTCCGCTGAAACCTCCCATCACCGACGCGATCTTCGGCTTCCTGCTGCGGATGTCTATAGCCATACCGAGAAGTGTGTTGATGAGGGATATGGCATCTGAACCGGAGTCTGCGACAGCCTTCGCGAAGTCGGTGATTCTTGTGACATTCGGGCTGAGCTTCGTGATGATTGGAAGCTTTGTGGCTGAGCGCACCTCGGAGACGACTTTCCTGGCGAGGGAGATGTCCGTGCCGAACGCTATGCCACCTTCTTTGATGTTCGGGCATGAGATGTTGATTTCGAGAGCGGCGACTCCGTCCGGCTCCGCGTCAATGGTTGCGGCGACTTCACGGTAGTCCTCCATGCTTCTGCCCCAGATGTTGACGATGACGGTTGCTCCGGTCTTTCTAAGTGCGGGAAGATATTCCGGATCATGTAGGAATTTCTCGACGCCCGGATTCTGAAGTCCTATTGAGTTGAGCATTCCTCCGTAAACCTCGGCGGTTCGCGGCGTGGGATTGCCGTCCCAGGGGAACACTGAAATCCCCTTCACCGTCACCGCGCCAAGCTTTTCCGGAGGACAATATTCCGCATATTCCCTTCCATAGCCAAATGTGCCGGAGGCTGTTACAACAGGATTCTTGAGATGGATTTTACCTAATTGGACGGACAGGTCAGCCAAGGTGGACTCCTTTTTTGAGGTCGGACACGAAATTTTGTATTCCGGACAAAGTCTCCTGCCCTTTAGAGTATGCCTCTATCCTTCGGACTATGGCGCTTCCAACGACAACACCGTCCACGCCGGTCGAGGCCGCCGCGTGCACATGTTCGGCCGTTGAAATTCCAAATCCAACCACAACCGGGAGTTTGCTGTGGCGTTTTATGAGCTGAATCTTGTCTGCGAAATTCGCGGAGAATGTCTTGGCCTCTCCGGTAACGCCTTCGCGTGATACGTAGTAGATGAAGGAGTCTGCGAATTTCGCGAGCTTGGGGATGCGCGTTTCGGGGCTTGTCGGCGCGACAAGGCTGACAATTCCGAGACCATGCTTCTTCAATGATTTTGAATACGCGCAAGGTTTTTCGTCCTTGTCCTCCTCGGGGGTGAGGTCGAGGCATAGGACGGCATCCGCGCCGGACGAGACGGATTTTTCGCAGAATTGTTCGAAGCTGAATTCCGAGGAAAAAGCGGTGGGGTTGAGATATGTGAATATGACTATGGGAAGATCTGCGAATTTCGCGCGGATTTTCGCGATGAGTTCGAGAACTGTGGACGTGTTGGCGCCGGACGCAATCGCGCGTTCGGCGGCGAGCTGGTTTGCTTCGCCGTCGGCGAGAGGATCTGAAAATGGAATCCCCACTTCGAGGATGTCGGCTCCGCCGTCCACGACCGCGGATGCGACTGCGAGCGAGCGCTCCGCATCCGGATCGCAACCTGTTATGTATGCGACGAGAGCGGCGCGTCTCTCCACCCGACATTTGTTGAATACTGCCCTGAGTCTTGATTTCATGATGGCATGAAAGATATATCGCCTGAGGAAATTATCAATAATCAAAATACAGCGCCCGGCGCTGTATTTTGATTTTCTTTGAAATCAAGTTAGGTTAATCGGCTCAAGCGGACGAGAGGAGGCTAGATGAAGAAAATCCATGTGATTGGCGACAGCATATCAATACAGTATGGTCCGTATCTGAAGGCGTATCTGGAGGGCTTGATCGAGTACTCCCGGAAGGAGGGCGAGGATGAGGCTCTTTTGAATCTGGACAAGCCGCAAGGGGCGAACGGCGGCGACTCCTCGATGGTCAGGACGTTTCTGGATGCAAAGTCGAGAAGTGGCGGAATCGACGCCGATCTCCTTTTGCTCAACTGCGGACTCCACGACATAAAGACCGATCCGCAGACGGGACAAAAGCAGGTTCCCCTTGGCGAATATCGGAAAAACCTGGAGGAGATAATCCGCCTCGTGTCGAAAATGCGCCCGAAGCTTGTCTGGATAAGGACAACTCCCTGCGACGAGAAAATCCACAACGTGAAACAACCGGCCTTCCATCGCTTCTCATCCGATGTGATGGAATACAACAAAGCCGCCGACCAAATCATGGAGAAAAAAGGCATCCCAGTCATTGATCTCCACGGCTTCACGGCAAATCTCGGCCCGGACCTCTACTGCGACCATGTCCACTTCCACGACCATGTCCGGCAGAAGCAGGCGGCGTTCATAGCCGGCTGGCTCAATTGCTCTTGAGCTGGTTTTTGCTTTTGAACAGCGAAATTCAGGCCCGGAAGCGGTTTGCAGCTGCTCCGGCAGGTCATATGGCGATATCTCTGAATTTTCCCGGACTCTGCCCTGTGCTTGACTTGAATGCCCGCATAAAATAGAACTGATCCCTGAAGCCGAGTTCATTGGCGACATCCTTGATTGTCTTTCCAGAGCCGAGCAGTTCCTTGGCGCGTGAGATTCTGGCGCTGGTGGCCATCCTCTTCGGGCTCTCGCCGTAAAGCTCCTTGAAGAGCCTCCTGAAATGCGTCTGGCTCATCCCGCATCTTTCTGCCAGCTCATTGATGTTTGTCCTGCCTTGATTTTCGAGCAGGGAGTCCGCCGCGGCGGAAATCCTCCTGCGCGAATCAAGTCCATGCCAGCCCATCCCGGAGTTCAGCTTGTGAAGCATTTTCAAAAGTATGGCCTTCCTCTGGAGGACCGAGCCCGGGCCTGGCTGCTCCATCGCATCTTGAAGCGCCTCGTGTGCCTCCTTCACCGCCCTCAGGCGGTCTTCAAAGACAGGTCGGCTACGGTCGAGGCAGCCCATCTTCTCTATTGTTTCAGCCTCGGCTCCTCCCCATACGACCCAGATGCTGTCCCATTCCTTCCAAGGGCCGTATGCGTGCGGAGTGTCGGGAAAGACGATGACAACATCTCCGGTTTTCACAGGCCTTTCCCTGCCGTTCCGCATCCGTAGACAACCATCGCCCTTGGCTATGAAAACGGCGGCGTAGAGACCGAGTATTCTGAATTTCTCCGGACCGTCCATCCTTCCAGAGCGTCCAGAGCCTATCCTGTCAACCCATAGGCCTACTGCCTTTTCCTGGGCGGACGGGGTTCTGAACCTTTCGGAACGGAAAACAGAAGGAGACGCAGTCGTTTTTTGCATTTTTTTGGT
>CAZGJP010000006.1:0-14477 GCA_964526605.1 uncultured Lentisphaera sp. | reverse complement strand
GCATGTGGTTACAGTAATATTTTATGTTCATTAATCAAATGGGCCAATTGGCTGAAATATAAATTGGAGCTTGCAATGAATCTGCGCAGTTGCACCGTTGGCACATTGAGGTTCGGGAAGCCGGAGATAATACCATTGGATCCCGGATGCGGGAGGAGATCCACCATCGAGAGATGGAAGAGGGAAGGGCTTCCCGAGGATGCCGTGCGAAAGGGAATCGCCGAATTCGCCTACAGGCAGGCGGGCGGAACCCTCCAATGGCCCAGTCCGGCACGAATCCAATTTTCCGTCAACGAGCGCATGATTCCGCAGTTCGAGGAGAAGATAATCGAGGAAAGACAGACCTCTATCATCGTCCAGGACTGGAAGGGAAACATATGTGAAATAGGCAGGGAGTTCACTCCGGAACACCTGAGAAACGCCGTTGATTTCGTTACCAGACGCTGGATAAAGTGTCCGGTCGAGACAAGGACCGACTGGGAGGCGATGAAGTTGCGCTATGATCCTTCCGACTCGTCCAGGATAAGCGCTCTGGGCGAAGACGATGTGGCGAGGCTCATGGACAGGGACTATTTCATCGAGTTGCATTTTTCGGGCCCGTTCTGGCAGTTGCGCGAATGGCTCGGCTTCGAAAACCTGTGCATGATGTTCCACGACGATCCCGCGTTCCTCGATGAGATGATATCATTCTGGGGCGATTACATATCGGAGCTTCTCAAGGACACGTTGAAGAGGGTGCTTCCCGACTCCGTCCACATTTCGGAGGATATGGCATACAAATCGTTCTCCATGATCTCTCCCGAGATGGCCAGAAGGCATCTGCTGCCGCAATGGAGGAGATGGGGCGAAATCATAAGGAACTCCGGAGTTCCTCTGTATTCAATGGACTCCGACGGCTTCATAGGCGAGTTGATTCCTATCTGGATCGAGGCTGGGATCAACGCCTGCGATCCCATTGAGGTCGCGGCGGGAAATGACATCGTCGAACTGAGAAGGCGCTTCAGGCGCGAGATGGCCTTCAGGGGAGGAGTTGACAAGCGCAAGATCGCCATGGGAGGAAGAGCCATAGAGGAGGAGATAGGGAGGATCAGTTCTGTCATCGAAGACGGAGGTTTCATTCCCTCCTGCGACCATGGAGTGCCATCCGACGTGTCGTGGCCGGACTTCGTCCATTACACGAAAGTCCTCGCGAAGGCGACAGGATGGCTCTGATCTGAGACGAGAATCCTTGTGTCATCACAAGGGGGGTTATATCCCCTGTTTGCCGTTGGCTCTGACGAACAGGAAGTCCGTTCCGCCGAAGCGTCTGGTTCCGGCCAGTTCGCCATGCCGCGAATCCACCACGACCGACACATCGAACTTGTCCGGAACCTTCACGATGATCCTTGCCGTTTCCGCGAATTTCGCAAATGCGTCGTCGTCAAGAAGCCTTTTCAGCACGCTTGAGGCGTCCGCATATGGTGGATCGAGAAAAAGCAGGTCTGGCCGGAGACTCCCACTTCCCCGGAGGAATCTGAAGACATCGGAGCGGAACACGTTGTATCTGGCGCCTACGCCTGCCTTTTCGATTTTCGCCATGTTGGTTGCGATAGTCTTGCAGGCCGACGGGTTCTCGTCAACGAAAATCAGTTCTGAGGCGCCCCGGCTGGCGGCCTCGAGTCCGAAGGCTCCCGAGCCGGCGAAGAGGTCGGCAGCGCACAGGCCAGATATGTCGCCCAGACTTGAGAAAAGAGCTATGCGCGATCTTTCGAGGGCGGGGCGCGTCTCGCATTTAGGCGACAATATTTCTATTCCGGAAGCGATTCCGCCTGTGATTCTCATCTGAAGAGCTCATTCGGCTTTGAAGACGTCTTCTTCCTCGGGGTGTTCTTCAGGTGGTTTCCTTTCCGGCTCGCATCTTCGTTCGGGGGGCCTTCTTGGAGGAGGCGTGACATTTTCCTTTTCGGCGGGATCGGAAGCTCCTTCGGGCTTCGCAAGTTCGGCCTGGACGGGAGCATCCTTGAAGAAGGGGTTCTGCTCCTTGATTATCCCGACCCCTTTGAGCTCGGGCTTCGATATCATGAAGAAGGACGGGGACTCAGGGTTGTCGCCAAGGAACTCGACCTTGTCCAGCTTGTTCTCCCCCTGCAGCGATGTGGAAACCACCTTCTTTATTTCCTTCGGTTCCAGAATGACCATCTTGTCGTTCTTCTCGCCGGAATACGCTCTTACGATTCCAAGGCCCTTCTTGGCGGAGAAGATGTTGTCCTTCAAGGTGATCTTGGCCTTTATGGATCTTTCATATATTCTCAGGACGAGGGCATACGAGTTGGAACTGATGACGCAGTTCTGCATGTCCAGGAGAGTTCTCTGGGCTACGGTCACGCAGCCTTCCTGGGAACTGCATGCTGCTTGGACTCTTTCTGGAACTTCTGGCAGATCACGACTCCTGACCACGCAGTTCGCCATGTTTATGTCCCATTCCTTGTCGTAGCATGAAGAGTTGTAGAGGTGCATGAAGGCGCAGTTGTAGACCGTCAGATCGGCCTTCTTGTCGGATGTGCTGTCGAGATGGAGGGTTTCAAAGCAGCTGTTCACGATGCTTGCATCGTTCGTCGCGTTGATGCGTCTGCCGCAGAAGTCCCTGACGATGCAGTTCTTCCCTCTTAGGACCACGGACACGTCCACCGGCTTGTCCCCCTCGGTGCTGACGATCACCGAGTCGACATTGATCACTACCTCATCGTAGCATCCGGGAAGGAAGACGATGCTGTCGCCCTTGGCCAGCTTGGCCATGGCGTGAGATGGAAGGAGTGCGCCATCCTTCTCTTCCGGGCTGCATCGTATCACCGACTTGGGTTTTGCGTCCGCCGCCTTTTTCGCGTCGGCGTCCGCAGGACCGGCGAACAGCGCGACTGAAGAGCAACATGTGGAAAGAGCGAGGACTATCGAGACGGCTGCTTGTTTCATCATGGGAACCTCCTTGATTGCGGCAAGCCCGAATCGGCTCGCGGCAGAAGTGGAACATAGCACCCCTTCGCCGGATTTCAACAATAATGTCAGCCTATGGCAAATATCAGATGAACTCTTGCCGACGACGTGAAGAAGTCGGGCTAGATGGCGTTCTTGAAGTCCGAGTACGAGAATTCGCGGATTGTCTCCAAGCTGCCGTCAAGCCTTTTCACCACTATGGACGGCATCGGGACGCCGTTGAACCAGTTCTTTTTGACCATCGTGTATCCGGCGACATCGGCGAAGCGGACCTCGTCTCCGACCCTGAGCCTTCTTGAAAGCCCGTATGTGCCGAAGATGTCTCCGGCGAGGCAGGAGCGTCCGGCAATCATGAACCTGTGGGGGCCCGGCCCGGGGCTTGCGATTTTCGCGGAGAGGCGGTATATGATGAGGTCGAGCATGTGGGCTTCGGCGGAGGCGTCGACTATCGCTATGTCCATATTGTTCCGGACCACATCGATCACCTTGCAGACCAGTTCGGCGCTATTGGTGATCGAGGATTCCCCCGGTTCAAGGTAGATCTGGACGCCATGTTTTCTCGAGAATTCCTTCAGCTTGCGGCAGAATGCCTCCAGAGGATAGCCCTTCTTGGTGAAGTAAATTCCTCCGCCAATGCTCACCCATTCGGCTTTCTTCAGGGCGAACCCGTATTTCTCCCCTATATGGTCCAACGACTTCGCGAGATTCGCGAAATCGTCGTTCTCGCAGTTGAAATGGAACATGAGCCCCCCGACCAGCGGCAGTATTCTGCGCAAGGTCTTCAAGTCCGCTATGCCGAGCCGGGAATATCTTCTCGCCGGATCGGCCAGATCGAAATGCGAGTAGCTGATGCCTGGATTCACCCTCACCCCCAGCTTCTTTCCATCAAGGCCGGCCTGGAAGCGCTCCAGCTGGGACGCGGAATTGAAGATTATCTTGTCCGCGAATTTCGCAAGTCGCGGCATTTCGTCCTCCGGATACGCCACGCTGTAGGCATGGGTCTCCCCGCCGAACTTCTCATGCCCGAGCCGGGCCTCGTAGAGGGAACTGCTCGTGGTCCCGTCCATGTAGCGGCTCATCAGCGGGAAGACGCTCCACGTGGAGAAGCATTTCAGGGCCAGAAGGGACTTCGCGCCCGATCTCTCCCTGACTAGCCTCACCATCTCCATGTTCTTCAACAGCCTTCCTTCGTCTATCAGATAATATGGCGTCTTTATTCCGTCATTCTTCATCTCTGCCTTCCTTCCTTTGTTTTCTTGATCTCCTCCCTGAGCTCCTTGTAATATGCCGGGACGAGGGCCTTCTGCCTGAGGACCGGATTGCTCTCCAGCAACGCCACGTATACCCCGGAGAAATCGGATTCCCACAGCTTCCGGAACGAGAATTCGTCCTGCATGAACTGGGCCACGGTGGAGAACCTGTAGTTGGTGTTCGGCGGGTCCACGCCTATCAGCCACACCCTCCTCCTCTTCACCAGCTCCGCGAAGACGCTGTCATAGTAGTTGAAGAAATCCTTGTCCCACGTGTAGGTCATGTTCATTATCGGAGGGACCCTGTCTGACGGCGACTTGATCCAGTAGAAGCTGTGGAAGGGGGCCTTGACGTATTCCTGGACGATCTGGTTCGGTGGCGGTATCCAGTTCTCCTTCACCTCTCCGCATCTCATCAGGAATCCATCGCCGGGAACGTGGTTTTGCCTGATGTGCCCCAGCGCCGCCCTCCAGTCGTGGGGGACGCGCCGGCAGAACGAGCCGCCATTCATGTAGGCCGGCACCGACACGCTCCCGAGGTAGATTATGAGGTATATGCCCGGGAATGCCGTCCTCAGCACGTCGCTGCGGAATAAGTCGAGAAGGTTCGCCAGCAGGAGATAATACGCTGGCATTGCGAAAAGCATGTATCTCGGATCGAAGAAGGATGCGTTAAGAATTCGCGAGGCGGCGAACACGAAGACGAACGGGGAGACGATCCAGAGCAGGACGAGCAAGGTCGGTTGCGCGCCCAGGCGGCGGACGAGATCCTTCGCGCTGAAACGCTCGAAGATGAAGAAAACCACGCCCACGCCCAGCATTGCACCAAGCATCTTCAGGTCGAACATCGAGAGGAAGAGGGCGACCGCCTCCAGGCCGTCCAAGTCCTTCACCCATGTCCACGCCGCCCGCATCTCGTAGAGCCCCGACACGTGGGGCAGCGAGAAGGCGACCAGGACCGCGCAGACGGCCTGGAGCGGAATCCACAGCTTCAGCCCTGGCGCGTCCTCGAAGAGCCGCACGCCCCTGCTCCTCAGGACGGCAGCCACGGCGACATACGCGTTCTGGAAGATGAACAACGAGGCGAAAGTGTAGTGCATGTACACCGAGGCGACCGAACAAAATACGTAGGGGAGCACGCTCCTCGCTCCGGGAAGCCTTTTGAGGTGGAAGAGAAATATCTGGGACAGCAGCGCAAACATGATCCCGAGCGCATAGGGGCGGGCTTCCTGCGCGTAGTAGATGCTGTCCGCGTGTATCGCGAAAATCGCGGCGGCGAGCAGGGCGCGCGTGTCGTCCGCGAAAATCGTCTTCGCGAGCCAGAAGACAAGAAAGACCGATATGATGGACGCCGCGCATGAGAGCCCCCTCAGGACCCCCTCGGAGGGGGGCAGCAGCGACAGGACCCAGCGCTGGACGATGAAATAGGCTGGATGCATCCCCTGCGTGACCGAGGCCCTCTCCCAGGTGGCGCCGAAAGTCGGCGCGGTCGACACCCACAGAGTGGAGATCTCATCCGTCCAGAGGCTTGACGTCGTGATGTTGAAGAGACGGAAGAATATCGCGGCGAACACTATGAAGAACAGCCAGGTCTGGACGTTCTTCTCCACATAGCCCTTCTTCTCTTCAGCCACGGCACCCCCCCACCACCACATGGGAATATGAAAGTTCAAGCGGTATCATTACAATCGCATATTTTAAGCGCTTTTCAAACGGCAATCCCTTCACATATGCGATATGGGGACTATATTAGGGGCATTTGCAAGCATTCAGGAAAAGACGATGAAGACACCAGACAAGAACGGCAAGTTCGGCCCATACGGTGGAGCTTTCGTGCCGGAGACCCTAGTTCCAGTCCTCAGGGAACTCGAGGCCTGCTATCACGAGGCGATAAGGGACGAGTCATTCACCAGGCGCTTCGGCGACCTTCTGCGGAATTATGTGGGACGCCCGACTCCCCTCTATTTCGCGGAGAGGCTTTCGGCCGAGATCGGACACAAGACATATCTCAAGCGCGAAGACCTCTGCCACACCGGCGCCCACAAGATAAACAACTCCATCGGGCAGACCATGCTTGCCGTGAGGATGGGCAAGAAAAGGATAATCGCCGAGACTGGCGCCGGACAGCACGGCGTGGCCACGGCGACGGCGGCCGCCAGATTCGGCCTCGAATGCGACATCTACATGGGCGAAGTGGACATGGAGCGCCAGTCCCTCAACGTCAAGAGGATGGAGCTGCTCGGGGCGAAGGTGATTCCAGTCCATGCCGGACAGAAGACACTGAAGGAGGCCGTGAGCGCCGCGATAAGGGACTGGGTCGCGAACAGTTCGTCCACCCACTATGTTCTCGGCTCGGCGCTCGGCCCACATCCTTTCCCGATGATAGTCAGGGACTTCCAGTCCTGCATAGGAAGAGAATGCCTGCGCCAGATTAGAAAGGCCGAAGGACGCCTGCCCGACATCATAGTCGCATGCGTGGGCGGAGGAAGCAACTCCATCGGCATCTTCCACCCCTTCCTGAAATTCCCGGAGGTGAGGCTGATTGGCGTCGAGGCCGGCGGAAGGGGAGATTCCCTCGGCGACCACGCGGCGCGCTTCAGCGGCGGAAGGCTCGGAGTTCTTCAGGGCACCAAGACATATGTCCTCCAGGACTGCTTCGGACAGATAGCGTCCACCCATTCGGTGTCGGCTGGGCTCGATTACGCGGCTGTAGGTCCCGAACACTCGTATCTCCGGGATGCAAGGCGGGTGCAATACATCAAGGTCTCCGACACCGAGGCGATCGAGGCCTTCGGAAGGCTGTCCGACACGGAGGGCATACTTCCCGCCCTCGAAAGCGCCCACGCCGTCGCCGGCCTTGTAAAAACAAGCCCGTCTCTTCCGCCGAAAAGCCTTGTTGTTCTCAACCTGAGCGGACGCGGGGACAAGGATGTCCAGCAGGTCATTGATTTCCTCGGCCTCCCGGCTCCCTCGAAAAACACCAAAACAGGAACTGTCAGATGAAACTAAACAAGAAGTTCATTCTCGAGGCGGTCGAGGAGCACGGAACGCCGCTGCTCCTCGTGGACCACGACGTCATAAGGCAAAACTATGCGGCCTTCAGGAAGCACCTGCCGCGCATACAGGCGTACTACGCGGTGAAGGCCTTCGCGAATGAGGAGATTGTCAAGACCCTTTTCGACGCCGGATGCAGCTTCGACGTGGCCTCGATGCCGGAATTCAACATGGTCTATGAATGCATCAAGTACATGCCTCCGCAGAAACGGCAGGACTGGATATGGGACAAGATCATCTACGCCCATCCCATAAAATCCGAAAGCACCCTCCGTGAGCTGGACAAGTACAAGCCGCTTGTGACCTACGACAACCACGAGGAGATAAGGAAGATAAGGAAAAACGCGCCTAACGCCGGCCTCGCCCTCAGGCTCAAAGTGCCCAACACTGGAGCCATGGTCGAACTCTCCTCCAAGTTCGGGGCATCCCCCGGCGAGGCCGTTGACCTCATACTTGCCGCCGACAAGGCCGGTCTCACCGTGGAGGGCATCAGCTTCCACGTTGGAAGCCAGACCACCAACTTCCAGAACTACGTCCAGGCGATAAACCTCGCCGCCAACGTCTTCCAGGAGGCGCGTTCGAGAGGATACAGGAAGATGAACCTCCTCGACATCGGCGGCGGATTCCCTGCCCCCTACGACAAGAGCGTGCGCCCGTTCAGGGAACTCGCCAGGACCATAAACTCCGAACTGGACAGGCTTTTCCCCAAGGACATACAGATACTGGCCGAGCCCGGCAGGTTCATCGTCGCGACCGCAGCGACGGAAGTCTCGCAGATAATAGGCAAGGCCGTCCGCGATGGGAAGCTCTGCTACTACATCAACGACGGAGTATACCACACGTTCTCGGGGATAATCTTCGACCACTGCAGCTACCATTTCGAATCCATGAAAGGGGGCAGGAAGGAGATGTGCACCGTCTTCGGCCCAACATGCGACGCCCTCGACGTGGTCTCGATGTCCGAGATGCTCCCCTCCCGCCTGAAGATCGGCGACATCCTCACAAGCCGCGACATCGGAGCATACAGCATCGTCTCCTCGACCAGCTTCAACGGATTCCCAAGCGCCAAGATACTTCACATCAACAACTAGCCCAACGGCATCATAGGTGGCTTGAGCGAAGGATCTTCCCGTGTTTGACTGGTCAAAAAGAGTAAAACCGACCGACCGTTAAACCGACGAACTGGAAAACTGTAAAATTTGGCATCAGCGCGTGTCAAGAGAGGGATTCCGTGAAAACCCCTTGGACGTTTGATCATAGCTACGCCACGCTGCCGCCGGGGCTGCATGTCGAGCAAGCCCCGGTGCCGGTGCGTGCTCCCGCTCTAGTTGTATACAACGACGCTCTGGCGGACGCGTTGGGGCTCGGTCGAGGCGCTCTGAGCGCGGACGCCTTGGCCCGGATCTTTTCCGGGAACGAGTTGGCCGACGGCATGCATCCCATCGCGCAGGCGTATGCCGGTCATCAATTCGGGCATTTCACGATGCTTGGCGACGGCCGGGCGCTTCTGCTCGGGGAGCTTCTTGATCCGCACGGTTGCCGATACGACATACAGCTCAAGGGTAGTGGGCGGACACCGTTTTCCCGCGACGGCGATGGCCGGGCGCATCTGGGGCCCATGCTACGGGAATATCTCGTGAGCGAGGCGATGGCGGCGTTCGGCATCCCGACCACGCGCAGCCTTGCCGTTGTCACGACTGGCGAGCCGGTGCATCGCCCGCATCCCCTTCCCGGCGCGATCCTGACCCGCGTCGCCCAAAGCCATGTTCGCGTCGGAACCTTTGAATGCTGCGTTGCGCACAGGGATTTCGATGCGCTCTCCCGACTCGCCGAATACGTGATGGATCGCCATTATCCTGCGGCCCATGACGCGGAGCACCCCCCTCTTGCCCTTCTCTCCCTGGTGCTGAGGCGACAGGCATGCCTGGTCGCGGGCTGGATGGCGGTCGGGTTCATTCATGGCGTCATGAACACCGACAACATGAGCATCGCGGGAGAAACCATTGACTACGGCCCCTGTGCCTTCATGGATGCATACGATCCCGACGCGGTCTTCAGCTCCATCGACCACGCCGGACGCTACCGCTATTGCATGCAACCGGCTGTCGCGAAATGGAACCTCGCCCGCTTCGCCGAGACGCTCTCGCCACTGCTCGCCGCGCGAGGCATGTCCTCCGATGCGGCCCTAGCAGCCCTGCACGAAACACTGGACACGTTCGACGAGGTGTATGACGCGGCCTGGATCGGTCGCATGGCGGGCAAGCTGGGCCTGCCAGTCGCCAGCCAAGAGGATCGGACAAGTGCCCGTTCGATGGTGAAAGCGTGGCTTGACCAACTCGCCACCCATGCAGGTGACTTCACCAACGCCCATCGCGCGATGTGCGACTACGCCGCGGCACGAACGGCCAACGATCCGGACCCTCTCGCCGGCCTCGGTCACGCCGAACGTGCATGGTTTGCCAACGAAGGGATGGCGCGTTTCCTGGACGACTGGTGGGCGGCCCTGTCACGGCAGGATTCCGTCCCGGACGCGCTTGCTGGCATGCGCTCACGCAACCCTATCTGCATCCCGCGCAACCACCGCGTCGAGGCGGCTCTGGTGCAGGCGGAACGCGAGGGAAGGTATTCGCTGTTTGACGAACTGTTGCGCGTGATCGCCAAGCCGTTCCACGACGTCCCGCCCGCCTACCGGGAGCCGCCGGCGGAGCACGAACGGGTGCATCAGACGTTTTGCGGAACCTGAGACGTGGACCTATATGACAAAAGGAGAGATCCATGCGCAGCGCAGATAAAAAAGACGGGAAATTTGACGTGAACCGGGAGTTCCTCAAGGACACGATCCGCCAACAGATTGACTTCCATGCCACGGCACAACATCGCGGCCTGCCCGCACCGGCGTTACAGAAGCCATGTCCCCCCAAGGCCCCCCGCGTCCCCCTGCCCGATGGGAAGGACGCACTTCGCCAACTGGCCACCATGAGCATGGCCGACGCGATCATCGGCCGGGAAAGCATACGGTCCTATGCTCAAACTCCGATTCGCCTGCTCGAACTCGCCGCACTTCTCTGGGCCACACAAGGCGTGCGGGCGGTCCTCGGGCCGGATTGCGCGCTCAGGACCGTTCCTTCGGCAGGCGCACGCCACGCATTCGAGACGTACGTGGCCGTGGGCCGCGTCAACGGGCTGGAGCCGGGGTTGTATCGCTACCTGCCATTTGACGGGGAGCTTGCGCGACTATCTGCGAATGCGCGAATCGGCGAGCAGGCAGCGGAAGCATGCCTCGGCCAGTCGTTTGTCGCCACTGCGGCAGCCGTGTTCTTCTGGACCGCGATACCAACCCGGATGGAGTGGCGCTACGATCTCGCGGCGCACAAAGTCATCGCGATAGACGCCGGACACGTTGGGCAGAACCTCTACCTCGCCTGCACCGCGATCGGCATGGGAACCTGCGCAATCGCTGCATACGACCAGCGCGCCTGCGACAGGCTTCTCGGCGTTGATGGCACCGATGAATTCACCCTCTACGTCAGCCCCGTCGGCAAGCTCCCTTTCTGAACGTCACGGCACACATCAGGCTGTTCGAGCCGTTTGCAAAACTTTCCATGGCCGCGCGGCCTCGGGGACTTTTACGATTGCCTCAAGCTGTTGTATTTTTCTCTTGCTTCGATATAGTTTCGTCATCACAAAGAAAGAAGGTTTGGTGGGGAGATATGGACAAGTGCTTGACAGATTTCTCGGGATGGCTGAAGAGGGGAGACTTTTTTGTCCTGGTCGAGGTTCCTCTGCCGGAGGAGAAGGCGGATGTTCCAGTATTCGAGGGGATATTGCGGAGGATGCAGTCGGTGCTGGCGTCGCGTCCGGGTTTGAAGGCGGGGATAGCGTTCACCGACAATTCCACCGAGAAGTCCTCCGATTTTTCCGTGTTTTTCAAGGATTTGTCTCCAGCGTTGAAGTCGCAGTCGCTGTTTTACCTGAGTTCCTCCGTTTTTTCGGGTTTTTTAATGTATTTTATACCAGCGTGTATTTGCATTTGGTTTTTTTACAGTGTGGGAGGGGGAATAGTCTTGGGAATCTGGCTTTGCAGGTGGAAAGTTTGAAGAGGCTGGAGTTTTTCAATGTGGTTCCTGTCACCGGGGAGTTGCGTGGTTCGGTCCGGAAGCTTGGAGCTGGGCGTGCGAGGGTTCCGCATCTTGACTCCGTGCACATGATAGAGAGGTTGTCAGGGCTTGCCGCCGCTGCGTTCTGTTGTGGTTCTGCGGTGAATCCGTTCAAGTACAGTCCGGAGGAGACCTACACGCAATACTACAAATTGATGAAGAAGTTCAAGGCTGGAGCGGTTTTTGCGGTTGCCCAGGCTGGCTGGGACATGAAGAAGCTGCAGGAGCTGAGGTGGTTTCTGGAGATGAGGGACTGCCATGCGCCGACGCTGGCCAGGATGATGGTGCTGACACCGGAGCTTTCGGAGGAGATATTTGCCTGCGCCCATCCTGGCTTGGTGGTGTCGGAGGACATAAGGGGGATTCTGCGGGAGGAGAACAAATATGGATACGCCCAGTTTGCATCGGCGCAATGGAGGAGGCTTCAGATAATGGCGGCAGGCGCGCGCCTGCTTGGCTACAGTGCGGTCCAGGTCGCCGGGGTGGAGAGGCCTGAACATGCCGAGAATGTTCTTGGAAAGATCGCTGAGGCGCTGGAGGAGTTCAGGACTTTCGAGGAGTGGCGTGCCGAATACCAGAACCATCTCTCGAGGGCGGAGCCTTCGCCGTTTCCGTTCAACTACTACATGTTCGAGAATCTCTTCCAGTGGCAGTATCCGGAGGGTCGCCTGAAGGTGAGGGACCCGAAGGGATGCGATCTTGGCGCCTGGGAGAAGATCAGATACGAGATATGCTCCCTGCTGCTCTCGAAGGCGCATAGGCAGGTTCCGGAGGAGCACTATTTCTCGAAGAAGCTGCTGGTGAAATGCAGGGGCTGCAAGTATTGCCGCGTGTCGCTGACCCAGTTCGTGTGTCCGGAGACTTGCCCGAAGGGATTGGCCAACGGCCCCTGCGGCGGCAGCTTTGCCGGGGGGCTTTGCGAATTTCGCGACCGCAAGTGCATATACGGGCGGATATTCAGGAACGCGTTTTGGAAAAAGGAGATCGGTTCCTTGGAAGAGAGAATAGTGAAGCCCGTGGAGTGAGTATTAACCCAGTGTCCTGCAACCCTTAAATTTTCGAACAAGATTGCGAAAATTTAAGAGTTACAGGGCGCTAGATATTGCATTTGTTCCGCGCGAGGCTCCGCGCCGGGCAGAACGCTCCCGGGGGAAGGAAAGGGGATAAAATCGCATACAACGACAAACCTGCCCACGGTGAGAAACGGGGTCATGCTCCCACCTTTGACTTTATGGCTTGTTCAAAAGCATTCATCATGCGTTTAAGATGCCTGCCCGAGCCTATAGTTTTGTGAAATCCGTGTTCCGCCTGGGCCACTTCACTTGCATGCGAAATAGACCCGCACCCCTCTTTCCCTCCGAAATTTGGAACGCCTTTTCAGTAAATCGCACAGTTTTACTCATGTCAAATCAGAAACAACTTTTGATACTTCCACAAAATCAAAGTTGCTATTATTAAACCTCGACAAAGCAGACTGCTCCTTATGGCTGACAATATTCGAGTCCATCGCAAATTTTATTCTGATATTCGAAACAAACTTCTCCCTTCCAAGGGGAACTAGACCAATCGTAGAATCAAAAGGATTTTCTACTCTCTCCACAAGGACGGACTCGACATAAGCGCGGTATGCAGATTTTTTATCCGAGAAATCTCCGGTTTCTCCGACTTTGAACTTCTCAAGAAACATCGTCAGTTTTTCAATGGTTCACCACATGATAGCAACGACCCGGATACTCAATTCTCAACGCTCTGCTCATACGCCCTCCTTGATTTTTTTCCCCTATTGCGGTATTTTGTATGCCATGCCTCGATTTGACGGGCTTTCTCCTGCGTAGCTGATCAAAACAATCAAAAAATTATTATATGGAAGGAATTGCCTGACATAAACGTGCTTACTTTCGACCCTAAATACGTTTTTCTTTTTTACGCTTCTGAAATATGTGTTACTAACCTTATCTGATAATATCTCGTTAAGTTCCGGTCCGGATGTTGAGTGTTCAAAAGACCAAGATTTTTTTTGCAACGGGTCTGTCAAAGTGGCATCAATGCAAGCTATTTCTCCAGACTCCAGATTAAAAATATAATTTTTATCATAATATGTAGCGAAGTTAAAACTGTTAGGATTGTAAAAGCACGGAGATATGATGTCTGATGACGAATAAAAATTAATTTTCTGAATCAAGGTAAAATGTTCGGAAATGCGGTCCAACTTCCAAATGCCTGATTTCCTTGCTTCCGGGGACAGGAAATGTTCGTACTGATCGGTAATAAAGAAAAACACCGAATTATCGGATGGGTTCGGACATCCGGCAAAAACCGTATATGGCGCACAATCGTTAAGTCCCCCTTCCTTCAAAAAATTTGATGCAACGATAATTTCAGCTTTTTCTTCTGAAATATTCCACATGGCTATTCCGCCAAAAATTCCCCCCCTTTTATCACATTCTTTCATGCCTAAAAAAATGCAATCTTTTGCTGGGATGATTGAAGATATAGAATATCTGAGATTCTTCCCATTATAGTTTTTTCCGCCTGAAATGCTTCTAAGTTCTTTGGCTCTTTTTATTTTTAGATAAGGTTTTTGATCGGCGATTTCAATGACTACGGCAAGTTCTCCCCCAACAAGGATGAGATGTTTGTCTCTTGTGGTTATGAAAGAACGACTGGAAGATAGAGGCGTGTCTTTTGCCTCGCTTATGTATTTGTAAAAATCCTTTTCTCCAGTGTCCATATTCATCCTGATGATTCCGAATCCGCTCCCTTCGTGTTCCCATAGCTTCCAAACCAGCCACAGTATTGATTTATCAACACAAGCCCGGAAATTATCAAAAGAAGACCTTGATTTTATTTTTTCATCTTTTATTAGATCGTCAGAATCAAATATAATGAAGTTTTTATCTATTCCTAGTGGAATTTTCTGCTCTGCGATTTGAATATTGGCGAGCTCAGAATACCATTTATTGTCTTCTAAAATACTATTTATCGCGTTATTGTAAGTTTTGTTTGGAGCTTTCGATTTGACGGCGGCAATGTAGAATTCTCCGAG
>CAZGJP010000005.1:28445-30621 GCA_964526605.1 uncultured Lentisphaera sp. | reverse complement strand
CAGTCTGGGAAACCTTGCGCAGCTTCACCGGAAGCCCGACTCTCTCCATGAACTCCTTCGGGGATTCCGCAGGAGTCCCCACCACGGCCTGCCCCGGGGGGATGTCCTTGGTCACACCGGATTGTCCCGCAATCTTCGCCCCGTCGCCAATGTGCAGATGGCCCGCTATGCCTCCCTGCGCCGCGAGTATCGCGCCTCTGCCTATCTCGGTGCTGCCGGCGACCCCGGATTGTCCAATCAGCATGGAGAATTCGCCGACGACGACGTTGTGCGCGATCTGGACGAGATTGTCGACCTTCACCCCCCTCTATCGTCGTGTTCGCCCCTATCTCGACGTCGGACTGTATCTCGACTATTCCGACCTGCTCGATCTTGACTATTCCGGCCGGCCCGGCCTCGAATCCGAATCCATCGGCTCCTATCACCGCGCCGCAGTGGATTACAACCCTGTCGCCCACTATGCATCGCTCCCTGATGCAGACGTTCGGATAGATCAGCGTGTTGCAGCCTATCCTGCATTCGTGGCCGACATAGGCCCCGGCGCATATCGAGGTGCCGTCTCCGACGCAGGCGCCATCCTCTATCACCGCGTTGTGTCCGACATGGACGCCAGCTCCGAGCTTCGCCGATGGGGAGACATATGCTCCCGGGGCTATGCCAGGAGGAAACTTGACCGCAGGTGGCGCGAAGAGCGCTATCGCCTTGGAGAAGGCGATGTTCGGGTTCTCGCACACGATCAGATTCCTGCCGGGATACCTGCCTGCGACGTCCTTTCCGGCTATCACCGCGGCCGCCTTCGTCGTCTCCAGCGACGAGCAGTATTTCCTGTTCGAGAGGAAGGACAGATCCTCCGGCCCTGCATCCCTCAGGGATGCGATGCCTGATATCCTGGCCGACGGGTCGCCCGCGAGCTGTCCGCCCGCGATTTTCGCGGCGTCTTCGGCGGTGAAGGTCTTCTTTTCCATTATTTCGCCTGCTCCTTGTTCTGTTGCTCCTGCTTCTCCTCCTTGCCGTTCCCGGCCGGTCCGCTCTCGTCGGGATTGAGCTTCCTCAGGACGACATCGGTGATGTCTATCTCCGCCGAGTGGTGGACGACCGATGAAATCTGGTTCGAGGTCCTTCCGGACTTGTCGAGAACTATCCCGTATCCGGCCTCGCCGGCGGCCTTCCCGGCCACGGCCTTGATCTCCGCGACGAGCCTCTCCCGGACCTCCTCGTATTTGCCCTTGAGCATGTTCTGCTTCTCGAGGCTGTAGCTCTTGAGCTCCTCCTCCTTCTCCTTCATCTGGCGGTATTTGTCCTGCGCGGAAAGCCTCTTGTTCTCCCGCTCGACATCGCTCAGCGCAATGTTGAGCGAGTCGTCGCGCAAGGCCTTGAACTCCTGCTGGAATTTCTCGAGAGACGCCCCGAGCTCGTCGGCGTATTTCTTGTACGTCTCGGCCTGCCTCTTCAGCTCGATGTCGGCTATCTTCTTCTTGTGGTACTCGTTGAACAATGTGTCCATGTCCACGACGGCAATGCGGTCCTGCGCGGACGCGGAAAACGCCACCATCGCCGCCGCCAGAATCGTCAGGAGCTTCTTCATGTGAGTTGCATTCCTCCGGTTGTTCATAATGTCGGACAAGGAAATAACTATAGCACCGCATCTTTTTTTTGCATTATGCCGGTCCCAAGTTTATATTCAGGCCCGTTCCAGACGACAACCGGGCCGGACTGGCCCCACAACGACGAGGACGACAATGACCATTGGAATGCCGAGGATGCTGTCCGCCATTCTGCTTCTGTTTTCCGCCACCTTCCTATCAGCCTTCGAGTTCCCGGCGCCGGCCGAGGTCCACCGCGCCTCGCTGCAGATCGGGCAGGAGGCCTATCCGGATGCGGACGAGATTCTCCTCGCCGATGTCCAGAACCTGAGCTATTCGCCCGACGGGACTGGCGACAATGTGGACGACGTCTATCTCAAGATCCTCACGGAGAAGGGGCGTTCGGACAACAGGACGATAGACTTCCACTTCAGCAGCCACTACCAGACCATCGAAATACTCGTGGCGGAAATCATCAAGCCCGACGGAAGCATCGCCCCCATAGACATCGCCGCAAACAGCAGGACATCTGTCAGCCACCACCAGATGGGCTCCAACATATACGATCCGAGCCAGAAGCTGACCACCCTCAA
>CAZGJP010000005.1:0-28435 GCA_964526605.1 uncultured Lentisphaera sp. | reverse complement strand
GACATCGTCCACTACCGCTTCATGGAGAAGACCCTCAAGGCGCGGATGCCAGGGGCCTGGTCGGAATACATCGTGCTCCAGTCGGACCAACCCATCCTCGACTACAAGGTGGAAATACGCTCCCCGCAGGCGCTGCCGCTGGCGAATTCCGCGCTGAAGGACGAGGAGAAGGGGACGATGGAGTTCTCCAGCAGCGTGGAGGGCGCCGAGACGGTCCACAGATGGCACGCCAGAAACGTGCCGCAGGTCTTCCCGGAGCCGGACATGCCCCCCCTCTACACTAGCGTCCAGAGGCTGATCGTCGGCACGGTGAAGAACTGGGAGGACATCTCCAAATGGTATTGGAAGCTGTGCCTCCCGCGCATCGACAAGACCACCACGGCCATGAAGGAGGAAGTGGACAGGCTCTGCGAGGGCAGGAGGACGGACGACGAGAAGACCCGGGCGATATTCGACTTCGTCTCGCAGAAGATCCGCTACATGGGCATCACCACCGAGGACGAGGCGCCAGGATACGAGCCGCACGACGTATCCATCACCTTCGAGAACCGCTACGGGGTCTGCCGCGACAAGGCCGCCCTGCTGGTCGCGATGCTGCGCATGGCCGGACTCAAGGCCTATCCTGTCCTCATCATGGCCGGTCCGAAAAAGGAGCCCGAAGTCCCCACCCCGTTCTTCAACCACGCCATAAGCTGCGTGGAGAAGGCCGACGGAAGCTACATCCTCATGGACGCCACCGGCGAAACCGAGAAGGAGCTGCTGCCGGCCCATCTTTCGGACAAGAGCTATCTCGTGGCGAAGCCCGAGGGAGACACCCTGCGGATTTCCCCCATAGTCCCGGCATCCGAGAACATGCTTTCTATCGAGACAGTCTGCGAAATTCGCAGGGACGGTTCGGGGGCGGGCGAGACCCGTATGGCGTTCGCCGGAATAAACGACAGCGCATACAGAGGCGCCCTGCTGAGGAGGAACCAGGAGCAGATGCGCGATTTCATAGAGACGGTGGCCAGGCGCGCGAACAGCGAGTGCAGGGTGGAGTCGTTCGAACTGCTTCCGAAGGACCTCTCCGACACGGCGACCCCGCTCTCGCTTTCCTTCAAGTTCACCGCGCCAGGAATGCTTCTCGGAAGCGCTTCCTCGGTGGCGCTTCTTCCTCCGCTGCTCTCGAATCATGCCGGCATGGCGAACTTCCTGCTTGACAAGATGGGGCTGGAGAAGAGGAGGTTCCCGCTTTTTACCGAGATAGCATGCGGAGTCAGGGAGAAGATCGAGATGAGACCCGCCGAAGACTCGCTCCCTCTCCCACGATTCGCGCAGATGGAGAGAAGCGAATTGGACGCCCCCTCGCTGAAATGGTCCCATGGCTACCGGATCGGACACGACTCGATAGCATACGACTCCGAGTTCGTCCTGAAGTCCGTCGAGTATTCCCCATCGGAATACGTGGAGCTCAAGAAGGCGCTGGGCAGAAGACAGCTCGACTTGATGAGCTTCCCGGTCGCGGAAGGGCATGAAGGCGGAGGAAAGGACGCGGCTGACGCGCAGGCCGAAGAAAACGGATACAGGATAATCTCCGTGGACAACGAGATCGAAATCGCCGACGCCAACTCATGGACCGAGACGCGGACGCTGTCCGCCGAACTCCTCGACTTCTCGGGCAAGAAGGAAATATCGGAGATGAAGTTCCACTTCAACGAAGGATCCGCCGAGATGAAGGTGGAATACGCCAGGGTGCTGTCCAAGGACGGCACGGCCAAGGAGATCAGTCCCGACGAGATGAACCTGATGGACCAGGGCTGGAGCTCCACCGCTCCGAGATATCCGGCAGGAAAGATCCTCGTCCTGAGCCTGCCGGGAGTGGACATAGGCTCCAGAATCGAATTGAAGACCGCGAGAAGAAACTTCAAACGGCCTTTCGTCTCATTCATCGACAATCTCCGGAGCTTCAACAAGGTGCTGAAAAAGAGGATATCCGTGAAGAACCCCAACGCAGTCCCGCTGCGATTCGTCGAACGCGTGGGAGGCAAACTCGTGGAGGGAAGCGTGGGCAGGGACGGAATCGAAAGGACATACAGCGACCTCCAGGCGGTCAGGAAGGAAAGGGACATTCCTCCGGCATGGGCGAACGACGACTTCTTCGGGCTCTCCTCGGGCGAATGGAAGGACTATGCCTCGCGCATGGACGCAAGGCTCCGCGAAGCCGCGGAAAAATGCAGGTCCATCGACGAATTCGGCGACGTCTTCGGCGGTGGGAAGGATCCTGATGCCATCGTCAGGGCGATACGCGACTTCGCCGCCATGAACATAAGAAGGGCGGGACCGTCCTTCGACGAGCTTCCGGACGATTTCCAGATAGACTCGGACAAGGTTCTTTCGGAGAGATATGGCACGTCGGCCGAGACTGCGGCCCTGATCGGAGCCATGCTGGGCAAGGCCGGAATCAAGCACGAGTTCATCCTCTGCGCCGGAACCCCCTTTCTGGAGGGAAGAATGACGCCAATGGAGAAATGCCCTCAGTCCGGCTTCTTCCAACAGGTGCTGCTGCGGACCGAGATCGGTGGAAGGACGATATATCTGAACGACAGCGACCAATACGCGGAACTGGGCTCCGTAGGCGGCGAGGGTGCGGCGGGGCTGGCCGCAGGTGGAGATTCGTTTTTCGGGATAAAGCCCGATTCCGGCTTCGAGAGCGGATCTTCCGCCCTCTTCATGATGAAGATAGAGGAGGATGGATCGGCATTGATCAGGATGTCCACCACTTTCCAAGGAATGGAACATGCCCGAATGAAGAAGCGTATCTCGGAGATGACCCCGGAATACCTGAGGAGATTCTATCAGGAGAGCGCATCCTCGCTGATGATCTCGGCGAAGCTCGCCGGAGACGCGAAGGCGGATTTCAAAAACCATCCCGGCATCGTCGAGTTCACAGCCAGATGCGAGGAGTTCGCGAAAATCGCAGACGGCAGAATCTCTTTCGTCCTTCCTGGAAGGCTACTCTTCCTGGAGAATATGCTCGTGTCGAGAAGGACCCCGTTCCTGCTCGATGAGCATTCCTTCGCCAAGCTCAAATGCGTTATCGCCGTCCCGGACGCATACGAAGTCCCGGAGCTGATCCCGCCGGCGGAATGGTCCGCCGAACTCCCCTGCGGAGTCTCCATGAGGATATCTTCCGCGATGGAGGAGGGTGGCGCGGCGCGGGATTTCTTCGGGAACGCCAGGAGATTCATCGTCGTGGACTTCTCCACACATGCGTCGTCCGGCATATTCGAGGGCGACGAATACGCCTCCCTCCTGGAGAAAAGCTCCATCTTCAACTCCATGCGCAACGCGGTCGTGGTGATGAAAAAGAAGGATAGGTGAACTTTCTCCCCGGAGCCGACCGCGAAATGGACGCATGCTGGACATATCGGCCCGGCGTTGTATTGTAAGCATGAAAACGGAGGCTTGAAATGTTCGGACTAAGCACAGCCGAGATCATCATCATCTTCATCGTGGTCCTCCTCCTGTTCGGAGGAAGAAAGATACCGGAACTGGCCCGCGGAATAGGCAAGGGCATCCGCGAGTTCAAGAAGGCCAAGGAGGGATTCGAGGACTCCGTGGAAGAGGCCGCAAAGGAAGACGACGAGAAGGAGAAGAAAAGCTGAATCCGGACCCACCGGCGGCCTCTCGACGGCGGACAAGCATCCTGCATCTTCTCATCATTCTATCAGCAGATCCTCCGTCGAAGCCCCACGGCGTTCCTCCCTCGGGGGCGCCGCCGCAATCTTGAAGGTCGGCAGATACCGGACATAGACCTGCAGAGTCAGACCGCATAGAGATGTCGAATATATGTCCAGATCAAGCTTGCTGAAAGGCGCACCCTCGCCCGAACTCCTCTCTCCATGCCCGGAACTGTCCTTCCTCGCGTAGCTGTCCGCAGGCGACGTCCAGTGCCCGTCCTCCGCCTGCTCACGCAGAAAAGTCCGCCTGAACTCCTTGTCCCAGCGCGTCCACAGGCTTCCCTCTCCTCCGGTGGCCTGGAACAACGCCTGCGTCTGGTAATACCATTGGTAGAGCGGCCAGGATTTCGTCTTCCCGTTCGAGTATCTGTCAATGTCCTTCCACCTGCATTCAAGAAGTTCGCCGCCCTTGAATTCCTCCATCCATCTGAGCGCCTTCTTCGCCTCGACCCCGTCGGGAGAGCCGAGCAGCTGCATGCAGAGAAGACCCACCGCGGTCATGGTGGGCGAGGGGCTTTCCGACTTGTCGAGATTGCAATACTTGAATCCTCCTCCGGAGAACATCTCCCTCCTCAGGCCGGATAGCGCGGCGTCCATGCTCTTCTCCAATCCCACAGCCTCGCTGCCAGCGATGAAGCCGGCCTTCAAGGCCTGATAATGCCATCCGCTCACCGAAAGATCGAAGCGGGGGGCCCCGGACACCGCCTTCCTGTCGGCGGAATCCGGAGACGACGGCTTGTTGTTGTGCCCGTAGTTGTATCCGCCAAGCGAATTCTGCCCGCAGACCAGCGTCCGAAGCATCGCCTCCATAGCGCTACCAACCCTCGGCATCCTCGTCAGGGCGAAAGTCTCTCCGAGCGCATATGCGACGGCAGGATGCCCGTATGTGTTCCTATCCTCCGCGACCAGCCCGCTGGAGCCTCTGCCCTCGACCATCGCCATCAGCCGTTCCGCCGCTTTTAGCATGCACATCCCGTAGTCCTGCGATATCGGAGTCTCCCCGTGGGCGAGAAATGTCATCAGCGCCACGCTGGTGAGAAAGGCCTTGGAGTGCTTCTGCTCTCCCCAGCTCCCATCCGGATTCTGATGGTCGCGAAGCCAATTCAATGCCCTCACGACGCTTTTTTCCGTCTCCTCAAGCCCTATATCACGGATTATCTTGTCTCTCGCCGGCCCCTTTCTGTTACGCATAGCCGGCGGCAGCCCAACAGGCAGCAGAAGCGCAGATTCTGTAAGATTTATCCTCGGGGCAGGGGGCTGAGGATCTGGGGCCATCACTTCGGGCGTGGCCACAGCCACGACAGGATCCTCGGGCGCCTCGGACGCAATCTCCGTGTCGTTCTCCACTGCCTCCTCGGGATCTGGCTGCGGAGGAGGCTCGGGCAATTCCCTCTTCATCTCCCTGACAGGCATGGTTACAACTTCAACGAGCAACTCCGTCCTCTCCTCCGGCGGCTTGATCACAATCAGAGAGCCGAGAAAAACCAAAATGAAAATGTGCAGGACGAATGACAAAAAAGGACCGCTCAGATGCTCCCTTATGTCACGCAGGCATATGCGCCGCGCAGATTCAATCTCAATGCACGACACCGTCTCCCTCTCACCAGATCCAAGTTTTTCCCCCGCATTCATGGCTCCCTCTTTTTTTTTAAAATCCCACTGCAACTTCCCCCCTCGATGCATAAACTAAACCAGGCGCCTGGGAAAAACAAGATAAATCAAGCGAAAAAGATAAATATAATTATATATAACTAATAAATATTAGTCTTCTGTTTTGACCTGAATTTTGCGTTTGAAGGTGGCAAAATTTACAGGGTCGAGGATTCCGGTCTCGTCGGAGCATCGGGGCATTGGGACAGGCGAGACACTAGCTCGGTCCCGGGGCCGATAGGCGCCCAGGACGGATATCGCATTGATCGTATATCAATAGAATATTTCCGAGAGCCTGATGTCCGGTGCGGGAATTTTTTCGCCTGAGATGAATCTTCCGACGAGGTTTGTCGCGGTTTCCGCATTCCCGTCCCCGATCCAGTGGATGCGATGGCCGCTTCGTTCCATTTTTCTAAACCAGATGTCTTGGCGACGCGCGAAGTTCCTTATCCTCGCAAGGAGCGTGTCGGACATTTCGGTTCCGGAGATTTTTCCCTGCAGGAACATGGCGATGTATTTGTATTCGAGTCCGAAGTATTCGAGCTTCTCCCAGCCGAGGCCTCCATCATGGAGCCTGCGGACCTCGTCAATCATCCCATCGGAAAGCCGCGCCTTCAGGCGCTTCTCTATCCGCTGGTGTATCTCCTTCCTGTCCCGCAGGACTCCTATGACAAGCCATTCGGGATCGAACGGGAATTCATCCGCCGTTCCGTCTCCTTTCCGTTTCCGCTCTATCCTCCGGACGATGCGGTTCTTGTTCCTTGCCTCGTCGGGTGGAAGTTCCTCGCCGAGAATCTTCAGCAGCTCGGCGCAGTCGAGCGACTTCAGCCTTTGCCTTTCTTCCGCGTCGGAATCCGCTCCCGGAAGCTCGTATTTCGACAGCAGGCAGTCTATATACAGGGTGGAGCCTCCACAGACTATTGGCAGGCGTCCTCTCGATGATATGTCGGAGATCGCGGAAATCGCATCGGCGCGGAATCGCGACAGGTTGTAGCTGTCCGAAGGAGGGACGATGTCTATGAGATGATGTCCGACCTCGCCGTATTCCGACAAGTCCTTCCCCGTTCCGAGGTCCATTCCCTTGTAGACCTGCCGGGAGTCGGCGCTGACTATCTCTCCCTCGAATTTTCTCGCCAGCTCGACGGCGAGACGCGTCTTGCCGGATGCCGTGGGGCCGGTGACGACAGGAATTTTAAGAGGTTTTCTCATAGAGCAACTACTAAAACGCGGAATGCGCTAAAATCAAACTGAACAAACAGTAGAGTCAATTGCAAAACAGGCTTCCCTGATATGCAGTCATTTCCAGATTCCAAGCTTGACTCCTCCGAAAAAGGGAATAAATTGAGAAATTGTCAAACCATTTTTTTTTCGTGTTGTCCGGGAGGCAAGGTGACACCGTGGGAAGCAGAAGAGGGGAAAAGATAGGTTGGACGGCCGGTTGGACAGGTGGATTCATATGGGTCTTCATACTGTCCATCGTCTTCCTTCTGCAGCAGAAAATCAGCCAAGGAATGTCGGGAATGCTTTTGACAATTGTCGCCGTCGTCTCCATTGTTTTCTTTTCCCCGTGGCGATTTCCGTCAACGCCTTATTGGAAGCTCATGCTCGTGCCATATGGGATTTTTCTATTGTCCATTGTTTGGGCCGTATGGTCATATGGAGGTCTTGCATCCGCGGGACTGAACTGGTGGAATTCCATGTGGATGCTTTCCCTCTTGTTCCCGCTTGCAGGCCTGCATAATAGAAAGTGGGCGGATTCCGCAGTCCAACCAGACTCTTGAGTGAAAGTTGGCAGGCCGTGCCACTGAGATTTATCCCTCATCATCAGATGTGCATCCGCATTCCCTTCTCCATGAGTCCAGGACGCGCATGTTGCCGAGGCTGTCCTTAGCGGACATCGCAGGATGCTCAGGTGTTGGTTTTCCGGATGCCACGGCATCGTCGAAGACGTCAATCTCGTATGAGAAACTGGTCCTGTTGGCCGGGACAAGTATTTCTTCTGGAGCCTTGCCGTTGCGTTGCATTATTATTCTGCCATCTTCCGGGTTTTTTCTGCCCGCCACCCACGGGTTCGGCAGGAGCAGCCGCCCACCGCTGCCGTATATTCTCGCGGAGTTGTCCTGGTTTACGCTGACGCCTGAGGAGACTTGTGCGATCATGCCGCTGTTGAACTTCAGGACTGCCGCGGCCCATTCGTCCACTCCGCTCGCACCGACGAATCCTGCACCTCTGACTTCGGCCGGATCCGCGAATCCGGCCCCCTCGGCGACACCGGCGACGAGCCGGGAGAAAGAGACTGGATAGCAGCCCACGTCGAGGATGCTTCCGCCGCCGAGCTCTTTCTTGAAGAGACGGCTTTCCGGGTTGAACCCGGCCTGGAAGCTGAATGTCGCCTGGATGGATATGATCTCGCCCACCGCGTCTTCCGAGAGCAGTTCGACCAGTTTTTTCGTCTGGGGATGGCATCTGTACATGAAGGCCTCCATAAGCAGGAGCCTTCTCTTTTCCGCCACGGAGAACATCTTCTCCGCTTCCGGCAGGTTCATGGAGATAGGTTTTTCGCATAGGACATGCTTTCCAGCCTCGAGCGCGGCAAGAACCCATTCCACATGCATCGGATGCGGAGTGCAGATATACACAGCATCGGTCTCCCCGTCCGCAAGCAGTTCGCTGTAGCTGCCGAAGGCGGCTGGAATTGCGAATTTCGCGGCGAAGGATTGGGCTTTCGCGATGTCACGGCTTCCGACGGAGCGCAGTTCTCCTGTCCTGCATGTCGTCGCACCCAGGGCGAAGGCCTCGGCGATCGAGCCGGCTCCGACTATTCCCCATCTCAGCTTCATGTTTTTCTCCTGCAGGTCATTTCCAAGCGGTTCGACTATATCATCTCCTTGTCTTCTTGACAAGTCTCCGAATGATAGTTTATTATGGGGAATTCAACAAAATGACAAAAGAGAGCGGATGAGCGGGAAGCAGACGACATTGGCGGGGGAGTCCTTGTTCCGGGGAATCGCCCTGCACACGGGGTCGAGGGCGATCCTGAGGATGAAGCCCGCTCCGGCGGATGCGGGAATAATTTTCAAGAGAATAGACCTCCCTGCTGCGCCGGAGGTGAAGGCCTTCGCCGGAAACGTGGTCGATGTGCGCAGAGGCACGACAATCGCGTGTGGCGCCGGGAAGGTCTACACCGTGGAGCATGTTCTTTCCGCGTTCCACGCCTTGGGAGTGGACAACGCGCTCGTCGAGATGGACGGCCCCGAGCCGCCGATAGCGGACGGCAGTGCCGAGCCATACGTGAAGATGGTCCGCGAGGCCGGAATAAGGGAGCTTGATGCCGAATTGAAATACTGGGTTGTGAAGGAGCCGGCCGTTGTGGAGGATGGTGGGACGCGGACCGAGATACATCCCTACGATGGCTTGAAGATAAGCTGCAAGGTGGCCTTTGGAGGATCGCCTCTCGACTCGCAGGAGTTCTCCGAGGAGATAACGGGGGAATACTTCGCCACCCAGATAGCCCCGGCGAGGACATTCTGCCTGTACAAGGAACTCGAGCAGCTCATAAGGATGGGGCTTGTCAAGGGGGGGAGCCTCGACAACGCCGCGGTCATACACGACGGAGCGATAATCTGCAAGGAGGAACTCCGTTTCCCAACGGAGCTGGTCCGGCACAAGGTGCTCGACATAATAGGCGACCTCTTCCTAGTGGGGCGCAGGGTCAAGGGCCACGTGATAGCGGTCAAGCCCGGGCACCCGACCAATGTCCTGCTGGCGAAAAAAATCATCGAACAAAAACAGGGTGATTGAATATGAAGACGTATTCCCACGACGCAATCTTGGAAATCCTCGAATATCGTCCGCCGATGGCTCTGCTCGATTCCGCCTCGGAGCTGGGAGAGGGCCGATGGACGGCACTGAAGAACATCACATTCAACGACATCGTCTTCAACGGGCATTTCCCGGGGCATCCCATCATGCCCGGGGTCATGCAGGTCGAGGCGATGGAGCAGCTCGCCGAGCTGGCTCTGCACTCGAGGATGAAGGCCGACGCCGGCCGGCTCGTGCTGGCGAAGAAGCTCAGGAAGGTGAAGTTCAGGAAACCCGCGCTTCCTGGCGACAGGCTCGTGATCGAGCTCGAACTGAAGAACGTGTCCGGCGAAGAGGCGGAGGCATCCGTATCCTGCAAGACGAATTCCGGACTTCTGTCCCAGGCGGAAATCACCATGGGGTTCTTCCCGAGGAGGAGGGAGCAGGCTCCGATCGCGTCCTTCGGCCCTCTCGACAAGAATACCGAGATTGCCGCCGACGTGAACAGGATAATGACGATAATCCCGCACCGCTATCCGTTCCTCTTCGTGGACTACATAGTGAAGATGGAGCCGACAAAGGTCGTCGCGGTGAAGAACGTGTCCGCGTCCGAGCCCTTCTTCGGGGCGCATTCGGCCAAGACGCCGACAGTGCCGGTTCCGTTCCTCTCCGAGATCGTCGCGCAGGCCGGATGCGTGCTCACTCTGGCGAGGCCGACGAACGCCGGGAAGATCGCGTATTTCATGGCGATAGACGAGGCCGAATGCATCGAGCCGGCCCGTCCTGGCGACCAGCTCGTGATAGACGTGGACGTGCCCGAGGGCAGCTCGAAGTTCGGGAAGGGCGAGGGCAGGATATACATCGGCGAAAAGATGATCTCCCACACGATAATGACCTTCGCCGTGGTGGACGGAAGATGACAGCCGGCCTTTTGAAAATTCGAGATGACGTGGTAGAATTGAGCTGAACGCCAAAATGGAGGTCGTTCCTATCATGAGGGAAGTTCTGATATATCGCGGGGAGGATGGTTTTTGGGTTGCCGAGTGCCCAAGTCTTCCGGGGTGTGTTTCGCAGGGGGAGACCAGAGAGGCAGCCGTAAAAAACATAAAGGAAGCCATTGATGGATATGTGGCGGCGCTGAAGACCGATGGCATTCCCGTACCGGAGGACAAGTTTGACTCCCTGCTCTTGGCCGTATGAGCGGTCTGCCAAGAATTTCCGGGAGAGATGCCGCCAAGGCGCTTATGCTCGTCGGCTTCAGATTTGTCAGGCAGCACGGTAGTCACATGATTTTGCGTCGTGATGACCCTTTTGCGCAGACGACTGTGCCCGACCACAAGGAACTCGACCGAGGGACACTGAGGGCGATAATCCGACAATGCGGGCTTTCCACGGAAAAATTCGAGAAGCTCTTGAAATCAATGTAGACCAAGGAGAACTGAACGCGTGATAAATTCCCTCAAAGGTATTCTTGCGGACGTTAAAATGACCGAGATCAGCGTGGACGTGAACGGAGTCGGCTACGAGGTCTTCATCCCGCTGAGCACCTTCGACAAGCTTCCAAAGGAGGGCGAGAAAGTATCCCTGTTCATACACACCAACGTGAAGGAGGATGCCATCCAGCTCTTCGGCTTCGCGACCGAAATGGAGAAGAAGCTCTTCCGCCTTCTGGTCGGCCATGTCAGCGGGGTGGGACCCAAGCTCGCCCTCAACGTGCTCAGCTCCGTCTCTCCGGAGACTCTCTATTCCGCGGTCTCGGAGGGTAACGCGAAGGCGCTCGGGAAGGTCAGCGGGATAGGGAAGAAGACCGCCGAAAGGATTGTCCTCGAGCTCAGGAACAAGATGAAGGACGGAGACTTCCTCGCGCTGAAGGGGCGCAAGGCCGGTGGCTCCGGCGCCGAAGACACCCACTCGAAGGCCTGCGAGGATGCGATCCTCGCGCTCACCCAGCTCGGATTCAAATACGAGAGCGTCGCCAAGGCTGTCCACGAGATCGCGAAGGACACGAAACCGTCAGAGATGAACACCGAGAACATCATCAGGAAGACTCTCGAGAGCTTGAACTCATGATCCCAAGCCTCAAGAAGACTCTGCCCACCTCCCTCCTGATTGCGATTTTCGCAGGCGCGGCGCTGCTTGCGGACGACAATCCCGGTTTCGAGTGGAAGGCCGGGAAGGAGGAAGACGGAAGGATAACCGTCTCGGTCGAGATCGCGGACAACCACTATATCTATGCTGATGCGACGAAAGTCCATGTGGAATCCTCCGATGGGGTCAAGTCCATGCCGTCCAGGGGGCCGTCCGCGGAGAAGTACATTGACGAGTTCCAGCAGGAGAACCGGATATTCAAGGCGGGTCGGCACGAGTGGTTCTTCGACCTTGCCGGGAAGACTCCCCATGCGGTGAAGATCCGCTATCAGGGGTGCAGCAAGTATCCCTTCCTCTGCTATCCTCCGAAGGATGCGGAGATCGTGATTGGCGGAGGTTTGGTCCGCAACGCGATAGATTCGGCCGTTTCGGGAGGGAGGAGGCTGGCCGACATGGAGATAAAGGCCCCCGAGGCCGCTGGTTGGCGCAATCTCGCCCCTGAAAACTCCCTGGTTGGAAGGATTTCCGGACGTGGCGGCTGGTGGATATTCCTAGCCGCATTTATCGGCGGGATATTGAGCACGCTCACCCCATGCGTCCTGCCGCTGATCCCGATCACCGTGGCCATTCTCTCCGGCGGGGAGAAGGGAGGGAGCGCCTCCTCATCCTTCCTGAAGGCGCTGGCCTATGTCGCGGGAATAATCATCACGTTCACCGCGCTTGCGGCGGTCGCCGCCTTCAGCGGGAAGGCATTCGGATCGCAACTCTTGGGAAACCAGATATTCGTCTTCGTCTTTAGCCTTCTCTTCCTCGTGCTTTCCTTCTCGATGCTGGGGCTCTACGAACTCCAGCTGCCGTCATCCCTGCAGACCAAGCTGAGCTCGGTCGGTGGAGGTGGAGCGTTTGGCGCCTTCCTCATGGGGCTTGTCGCCGGGCTTGTCGCCGTTCCGTGCACGGGGCCTGTCCTCGGAGCCCTTCTCGGCGTCGCGGCGGCCTCCGGCAATCCGCTCTTCTCCGTCTCGCTTCTCTTCTCATACGCCTGCGGATTCGGGGTTCCGTTTCTCTTCATCGCCTCCGGCGCGAAGGTTCTTCCCCAAAAAAGCGGCGGATTCATGGACATGGTGAAGAGCGTTCTCGGAATCGCGATAATGGTCCTGGCCGTCTACGGATTCTCCATCGCGAGCCCGGCTTTCGGCTCCTTTCTGGCCGACGGCCCGGCCTTCGCGAAACTCGCATCGCTGCTATGTGTCGTGGCTGGTTTCATCCTTGGCGCGGTGCATGCCGACGGGGGCAGCCCCAGTCTTGCGGTGAGGACTGCGAAAATCGCAGGAGCGATGCTCGTCGCCTTCGGGATAGTCTGGAACTTGATGAGCGGCCCATGCCCCGGAGCGGAGCACGTCGGGTGGCTCAAATACGAGGAGAGCACGCTGAGAAGGGCGGCCGAAGCCAGAAGGCATGTCCTTCTGGATTTCGGTGCGGAGTGGTGCGCGGCATGCAAGGAGATGGATGCGACGACTTTCAAGGACAAGGCTGTGATCGCCGAGCTCTCGTCCAAGTGGATGCCAGTCAAGATAGACTGCACGGTGAACAGCCCGCAGATAGACGCGCTGATCAGGAAATACAAGGTGACGGGCTTTCCCGGCTTCGTCGTGCTCTCGCCCGGCGGCGAGGTGAAGGACTCGTTCACCGGATACCACGGTGCTGAAGATTTTCTCGCGAGGATCAGGAAGGCGCGCTAGAGTTCCGTCGCGGAATTTTTCTGGATGGTGGCGCGGGACTCGATCCCTACTGTTTTTTCCCTTCTCCGGACAGGATGATCCTTGCGTCCTCCACGATCAGATAGAGGGAAGGGACGAGGAGAAGCGTTATCAGAGTTGCGAAGAGCAGTCCGTAGCCGAGGGATATTGCCATCGGTATGAGGAATCTCGCCTGCCTTGAGCTTTCGAAGATCATGGGGGCAAGTCCGCCGAATGTCGTCAGCGTGGTGAGCATTATGGGTCTGAAACGCTGGACTCCGCCGGCGACGATCGCGTCGTGGACGGTAGCGCCCTCGTCCCTCTTTCTATTGGCGAAGTCCAGGAGGACTATCGCGTCGTTCACCACGACCCCCGAGAGTGCGAGGATGCCTATGAGGCTCATCATGGACAGGTTGTAGCCCATGAGAAGATGTCCTGCCACGGCTCCGACGAAGCCCATTGGGATGCTGACCATTATTATAGTGGGCTGCAGGTAGCTTTTGAAGGGGACCGCGAGCATGATGTATATGACCAGCAGCACGATCGGGACGAGGGTGTTGAGTTTCATGAAGCTGTCTCTGGAGTCGGCCTGCCTTCCTTCGTAGCTGTATTCGAGTCCGGGGTGCCTGCCGGATAGAGCCGGCATTATTTCCTTGTCGAGGACGTTGATGATGTCGACGGCCTTGTATCTGGGAGTGACGTCGGCTGTGACCTGGATGGCCCTTTTGCCGTTTCGTCTGGCGATCTGCGTGTAGGCTCTTCCTCTGGCGACATGGGCCAGCTCCATGAGAGGAGCCTCGGCTCCGGACGGGGTGCGGACGATGAGATTGTCGAGGTCGTGTTCGGAGATCCTCTCCTCGGCCGGGAGCCTTATCTTTATCTTTATCTCGTTTCTCCCTCTCTGCTGCCGGACGGCCTCTGCGCCCTCGTAGCAGTCCCTGAGTATCCTCGACAGCAGGCCCGGGGTCATTCCGAGGCTTTCTCCCTCCGCGGTGGTCTTGAAGTCGAACTGCCTCTTGCCCGGCTGGAATCCGTCGTCAACGTCCTTCACGATCGGGAATCTGTTCAATTCGGCGGCGAGATCCTCTCCTGCCCGCCGCAGTGTTTCCATGCTCCTGTGCCTGAGCTCGATGGTGAGTGCGGCTCCGCCGCCGGGGCCGCCCCTGTCGGACTGGAAGGTGATGCTCTCCAGGCCGGCTATTTCTCCGGTCCGCTTGCGCCATCTTTCGACGAACTCCTGGGTGCTCTCCTTGTTGCCGAGGATCTTGCTTCGGATTTTCGAGTCGGCCAGGAACACCCTGACCTCGACGGTGTGTGCGCCGTCCTTTCCGATGTCGGAGAATATCCCCTTGCTGAGTTCTGGATGCCCGCTGTCGTCGACGACTTTTGCGGCGGAGGCTCTGAGAATGCGTTCGACCGACTCGGCCTTGGATATGTGCGAGCCATATGGGAGTTTCGCGTAGGCGTATGCGTAGTCGCTCTCGATTTTCGGGAAGACCTCGAAGCCCATGCGTCCGCTGTAGACATATGCGACGGCCACCGATAGAATGGCGAGGGAGACCAGAAGGACGGCGTATCGCCTGCGGACAGCGAACTCGAGGAAGGGCCTGTAGTATGTCTTCACCATTCTGATGAAGAAGCGGCTGAAGTTCTGCTGGATGTCGTGCATGAACAGGTTGATCCCTTTCTTCGGCTTCTGGCTCTGGTGCGCGACGTGGCAGGGGAGTATGAAGACGCTCTCGGCCCAGGAGACCAGGAACGTGAGGCAGACGACCGCGGGAAGCATCCAGAGGATTTTTCCCATCATTCCGGGAAGCAGGCCCAGCGGGACCAGGCCGGCTATGTTGGTGGTGATGCTGAATGACACGGGGGATATGATTTCGCGTGTGCCCTTTATCGCCGCGTCCATGAGAGGCATCCCATCCTCGTGTAGGCTGTAGATGTTTTCCCCCACCACGATGGCATCGTCAACGACTATGCCCAGCGCCATTATCAGGGCGAACATCGTAATCATGTTCAGGGAGAGGCCGAAACTTGGCATGAATATGAATGCGCCGAGGAAGGAGACCGGGACTCCGAGCATGACCCAGAAGGCCAGGCGCAGCTCGAGGAATAGCGCGAGGAGGAAGAACACGAGGATGGCGCCCATTGTTCCGTTCCTTATCATCAGGTCGAGCCTCTGGCGGTAGATGTCCGCCATGTCCCTGAGAACTGAGATGTCGATTCCGGGAGGCATCTCCCCCTTCAGGATTTCGATGCGCCTCATCACCGCGTCGGACACGGATATGGGCGTCTGGTCTCCCACCCTGTATATGTCCAGCATCACCGCCGGCTTTCCATCGTAGGTCGCGTATCTGTCGCTCTCCTCGAATCCGTCCTTGACAGTCGCGATCTCGCCCAGCAGCACGGACGTGCCGTCCTTCTTGTTTATCACCGGAATCCTTCTGAATTCCGTGCCGTAGTCCTTTCTCTCCTTCACCCTGATGAGGATTTCACCGCCTTCGGTCTTGACTGCGCCGCCGGGTATCTCCAGGGAGGAGTTCTGGACGGCAGTCTTGATGTCGGACAGGCTGAGAGCGTGCCTCCTGAGCATCTCGACGGGGACTTCGATGCTGATTTCAAGGTCTCGGATGCCGGAGAGGTCTATCTGCGTGATCTGCTCGTCCTCGAGGAGGTAGTCTCTTGCCCTTTCGGCAATCTCGCGGAGGGATTTCTCGTCGCAGTCCCCGTGGATAGCGACTGAGAGGACCTCCCTTTTCCGCGTGTCGAGGGTCACGACCGGTTCCTCGGCCTCCTCGGGGTATGTCGTGATCCGGTCTATCTCGCTCTTTATGTCCTGGTATGTCTTCATGTAGTCTGTGTTCTGGTAGAGCTCGGCGACGACTCTGCCGGAACCTTCCGATGCCGTGGACTGGAGTTCCTTGACTCCTTCTATTCCCCTTATGGCCTCCTCCGTGGACAGGATTATTCCCTTTTCCACCTCCTCCGGGCTTGCGCCTGGGTATGGCACCGAGATGGTCACGGTGTCCTCGGCAACGTCTGGGAAGACCTCCTGCTTGATCCGGGTGAGGCTTGCGGCTCCGCCGAGAAGGAAGAATAGCATCAGCAGATTTGCAGCGACAGGGTTTCTTATCATCCAGACAATGGGGGAGCCTGATGCTGTTTCTTCTTTTTGTTGAATGTTCATTTTGGAATTCTATTCCTTGGTCTTCGCTTTGTCCGGCTCCGGAACGCCGGGGGCCAGGTCCTCGGAGGTCCTAAGCTGCATACCCTCGACCGCGAATGGCAGGTCGGAGACGATCAGTTCCGCGCCGCCGGGGATTTCCTCGGTGAAGAATAGCCATTCCCTGTTGTTCCATACCGCATTGATCTGCATGGTCATGAGCTTCTTCTCGCTGGTGAGGAGCCATATCCTGCCTTCCCTCGAGGCGCTTCTGGGGATGCGGGCGCAGTTCCGGACTTCCATGCCCATGATTTCGACGGCGACGATCTGGTTCAGGAATATCCTTGGGCCAGCAGCCTTCAGCGAGAGAGGATCCTCCACTTCGATTATGGCGCCAGCCATCTGGCCGTCCTCGTCGAGTTCCGCCGTTATCTCTATCAGTCGTCCGTGCAGCGTCCCCCCGATTCCCGCCACCTCCGCCCGCGACCCGTCCTTGTCTCCGGCGTCCGGGACGGAAATGAATCCGAGGTCTGATTTTGGTATCGAAACACGGATCCAGAAACAACTGGAATCGGCAAGGGAGGCGATTTCGGTCTGGGGCCCGACTTGGTCCCCTATGTTTGCCGAAGTGGATATGAGCACCGCGTCGAAGGGGGATTTAATGGTTGTTCTTTCGAGATCGAGCCGCGCCTGCTCAAGGGATGCCTGGGCCGTGTTGAGATCGGCGGCCGCAGAGCGTCCCTGGGGCTTTCTCAGGACAAAGTCCTCATTCTCGATTTTTCCGCCAGCCGCCACAAAGTCGGAGTAGTGCTTCTTCGCCACTTCCTGCTGCGCCCTCTCCAGATCGAGAGATGCCGTCGCCTTGCTTAGCGCCGCCTGCGCCTTCTTCTCCGCGATGAGATAGTCGCTGTCATCGATCCTTGCGATGATATCGCCCCGCTTGAATGTCCCTCCCGGGACGAATTCGGGGGAGACTTCGACGAGTTCTCCTGATATCCTTGGCTTTAGAGCGATTTGCCTGGCTGGCATGACCTTCCCCATCGCCCGCACGACCACGCGGTGGGTCTTCCTCTCCACGGGCGCGGTCTCGACCATTGGAGAAAGCGATGGGCGATCCCGTCTTGCAGCGGAAGGCTTGTTTTTTATCATCCAGACGGAGCATGCTGCGGCGGCTATGAAGACGATGGCAGCGGCTGGCAGCATGAATGCGCGCGACAGGATAATTCTTCGGAAAGACACGATGGGGGCTCCTTTTTTGGACAGGAACTATGCACTTGGAATGCTGTTTTTCAATCAGAATCCGCGCAATCTTATTTTTGCCGCTTCGCCATATATCTCCGCGTAGAAGAGTCTTGCGGAGTAGTTGTTAGGGTCTGCGTATACCGCCGCTTTCGCGAGGCGTCTGGCCATGTCGAAGTTGCCTTTTTTAAGGAATTCCCGGCCGTCCAGCGCCCAACGGGCGGAATCCACGGAGTTGTCGTCGCTTACCACCTTGAAGACCCTGTATCTTCTCTCCAGCGCCCTGAACTGCTCCGGCGGAGCGACCTCGTGGAAGTATCTGAGTTTCTTGACCGAGGATGCCTCATGCATTAGCCTTGCCGGACAGTTGGGCTCCAGCGAAGGGGCGTTTGCGAAATATCTCATGTTGTAGATGTGCATGGGGCCGGCGAGCCCCTTGTCGTAGACGTAGTAGTCCACCGAACGGGCCTGGCAGAATTTCATCAGGTCGCGTTCCGTTCCATGGTATAGCAGCTTCGTGTATTCCTCGAAAGTCCTCCTTGTAATCCCAAGCTCGAACTTGGGCTGCAGAACTATCCCGGCACTGCAATATGCCAAAAGCATGGGAGAAATCTCCATGTCCGCCAGGAATATCTTGTCGGACACGCCCTCCGAGCGGCACCATGCGATCAGATTCGACACCTCCCCGTAGAAACAGTCCTGGTAGCTCCTGGTCTGTCTGGCCGTGGCGAGGGACTCCGCGAGAAAGGCGAGCGAGAGAATCGTCCAGAGGGCGAATCCAGTGCAATTGGCCGCGAAGCCTCCCATGACGCTCCTTCCAGCCCGACGGAAGACGAAAATCACCTGAGGTAGCAGAAGGCACATGAAGAGCGCCAGAAAGACATGGTATCTGACTATGTAGAAGAAGGAGACGAGGTAGAAGACGAGAAACGCGGAGTTCAAGAGCAGCCAGCCGGTGCGGAAGCGCAGAGACGCGCGGAAGCGTTCCGAGCACGCCGCGAATGCCGCCGCGAAAATCGCAAGGGCCGGAAGAAGATAAAGGGCAGCAGGAAAGTATGACTTCAGTATCAGCCTGTCCGCCGAATGCATCGCCGGAGTCCAGAGGACGCGCGCATCGAAGTTCAGGAGAGCCGGATTCGCCGGTTTGACATTCCCGAACCTGAGCTTCGCCTTCATCAACTCGGAGAAGTGCGAATATCTCTCGGCGTATCCGCTTGTGCGCCCGGCGAAGGACGACACGGCGAAAAGGCAGAGCGCGATTCCCGCGATTTTCGCAAGACGCCCCCATCCGAAGATCCTGCGCGGGAAAAGACGCTGGGAGAGGATGACCGCCGGGAGGAGGAAGATCACAAGAGGCGAGCATATGAGCAGATGCTCCCTATGGTATGGCACCAGCGCGGAGGCGAGTAGAACGGAGGCCGCCAGACCCAGCCAGAGGCGTCCGCGCGCCCGGCCCGTCCCGCCTCCGGCGGCCAGCCGCCCGAGCTCCAGCACCGAAACGGCGGAGAACACGACCTGTGTCATGTCCCATGCCGCGATGGAGGCGAAGGCGCATATGCAGAAGGCCGCGGATTTCGCGTTCGACATCCTCCTCATGGACGACATCGCGAGAGCATATGTGGCCATCAGGAAGGGCAGGGCGAAGGCGCCGCCGACTATGTCCTGTCCGGTGTAGCGGGCTATAGCCGCCGGCGACACGCAGTGCAGCAGGGCCCCGGCGATGGCGAGGGATGCGGGCGCGCCCATGAAGCGGAGCGAAATGAACAGGAGGGCCGTCGCCAGAGATGCCCATGCCCGGAGCTGGAATCTCGCCCACGAGCTGAAAAAGGGGTCGTCCTCGTGGACGCGGTCCTTCTCCGAGAGTTCCGGCGTGCCGGCGAGGAGCTTTTTCAGCCTGTATCCGTATCCGAGGAAATACTCGTTGCCGACGTTGAACTGCCTGTCCACGTCCAGCTTCTCGAGTCCGCAAAGCCTCATGTCCGGGCCGAGGAAGTCGAGTTCCCCGGATGCGATGCGCCATGCGTAGTTGAAAGCCATGGCGCTTTCAATGGTGAACGGGACGAAGGGATGCGGGGCGGATTGTCCGGAGGCCAGAGCCGCGACCCTCTGCGCCTCCCTCTCGTATACAAGGGTCCTGACGCCGAATGACAGAAGCCATAGGACGACGAAGAAGATCATGTCGAGGCGGTTCTTCCTTGTGAAGCCGAATTTCATGAGTGCTGCTTTCTGATGTGGGAGGACTGTATTCCCAGCAACTCCCTGTATTTCGCGACGGTGCGGCGCGCGACGTCGAGTCCCTGCTTGCGGAGCTCCTCCGAGATCGCCTGGTCAGAGAGCGGGCTCCCGGGCTCCTCGTCGGCTATCATGTCCCTTATCTTCTCCATCACACTGCGGCTGGACATCTCCTCGCCGCTGGCGGACTGGTATCCGCTGGAGAAGAAGAACTTGAACTCGTATAGTCCTTCGGGGGTCTGCATGTATTTTCCGGCGATGGCGCGGCTCACGGTGGTCTCGTGGAGGCCGAGCTTGTCGGCGACCGCCTGCATCGTGAGCGGTTTGAGCTGCTCGACCCCGCCCTTGAAGAATTCGAACTGCTCGTCCACTATGACCTCCGCTATCCGCTTGATCGTGCTTTCCCTCTGCACCAGGCATCTCATGACGTTCTTCGCCTTGAGGAGCTTGTCCTTTATCCACGCCTTGGTCTCCTGCGGCACGGCCGGGTCGTCGAGCATCCTCAGATATCTGCGCGATATGCGGAGTCTAGGCAGCATCTCCTTGTTCGTGCCGACCACGAAGGAATCTCCCTTCCTCTCCACGAAGACCTCGGGGCTGACGTAGACCGGGTTGTCCGCGGAGAGTTCCCTGGCCGGCTCGGGGTTAAGCTTTCTAACCTCCGCTATCAGGCCGTTGAGCTCCTCCATGGATATCTTCATCTTCTTCGCTATGAGCGGACGGCGGTTGTGGGCGAGATCTTCGAGATGGTGCCTTACCAGCGCGGCCTCCTTGGACTTGGATTTCCCCATCGCCTTGAGCTGGAGCAGGAAGCATTCCCGCATGTCCCTGGCGCATATGCCGGGAGGGTCGAAATTGTCCTGGATGAATCCAATCACTTCCTCGATCTCGTCCATTCCCACCTGTTCCCTCGTCGCGAGGTCGGCCGGATGGCTGCACAGGAAGCCGCGTTCGTCTATGCTGCCGACGATAGTCTCGGCTATCCTCATCTTCGCCGGCGGCAGCGAGGAGAGATGCAGTTGCTCCATGAGCTGCTCCTGGAGAGACGGCTTGCTGGTTATCGAATCCATCAGGTGCTGTCTCTTCTCCTCGTAGTCGGGGTCGCCGGAGGAATTCGGCGAGGATTGGTCTCCGTATAGGCCGGAGTCGAGAAGTTCGGCCAGCTCGCCGCCGGAATCGTCCGGACCGTCGTCTCCCCCGCTTTCAGCCGCGTGCGGAGAGAAGTAGTTCCTCTCGAAGAGGTCCGCATCGGGGACCGCTCCGTCTCCGGGAGACTGGCCGGGAGGCGGTTCCGGGATGTCCGGCTCGTCGTCCTCCCTCGGCTCGTCGGAGCTGGCAGGCTTGTCCTCGCCTTCAACTTCTGACGGATCGAGCTCCTCCAAAAGAGGATTTTCCTCCATCTCCTTGTCCACCTTCGCCTGCAGTTCGGCGGCCTGCGCCATCAGATATTCCAGCGACTGTATCTGCTGGGGAGCGATTATCTGCTCCTGTCTCTGCTCCTGGCTCTGGTATAGCGACTGGTCGGCCATTCGTTTCATCCCCCAAAATTGCATTTCCGAATTGGAATATAGCTCCGATTTTCTTGAAATCACGGCTTGAAAAATGCGATTTTGGAAATAAATCCTCTTTCCGGCTTGAAGAGGCGGCAAATGTCATGGAGGCAGGTCCGATGGAAGTGGGAATAAGCATACTTGGAAGCGGGAGCTCGGGAAACTCCATAGTTCTTCATTCGGGGAATGAAGCGCTGATGATAGATGCAGGCTTCTCCCGCGCCGAGACCCTGAAGCGCCTCTCCTGCCTGGGAATATCCCCGTCAATCGTCAAGGCGCTGGTCCTCAGCCACGAGCATGGCGACCACTGCAAGGGGGCGAGAGTTTTCGCCGACAGCCTGGACATGCAGGTCTTCGCCACGAGCCAGACGGCGAAGGAGCTCATGCGGAAGAATCTCCTTCCGGGCAGGATCAGCCTCTTCGAGGCCGGCTCCGACTTCGAGGCCGCCGGGTTCAGGGTCAGGACCTTCCATGTGCCGCACGACGCCATCGAGACCGTGGGATTTGTCGTCTCGAGGGGCGACGTGAGCGTAGGGATAGCCACGGACCTGGGCTACATGACCGCCCTCTGCGAGCAGCGCCTCAGGGGATGTTCCGCCATAATCCTCGAGGCCAACCACGATGTCCGCATGCAGATGAACTCCGACAGGAACCCTAATCTCATAAGGAGAGTGCTTGGCAGGAACGGACATCTTAGCAACGATTCCGCGGCGGAGGCCCTCGAGCGAATCCTCACCGAACGGACCAGGGCCCTGATACTCGTCCACCTCAGCAGGGATTGCAACGACTACGAGATTGTGGAAAAAACAGCGCGCCGCAAGCTGGCGGATATGAAGAGGGAAGATATATTACTCGAAATAGCCACGGACGCCCCGTTGCCTACCGTGCACGTTTGACAACACCCCAACCGGATGTGAATAGATGAACGACAAGGAAGACCAGGACAAGAAGCCAGCAGACGAAACCCCGGCCGCCTTCCATATCTCCGCCCCGGACCCGCTTCCGGAAGAGGACGTCCAGTGGAAGATAAAGACCAACAGGGTCCCCAGGCCAGCACCGCAGAAGGCCGACACGACCCAGGCGAAATCCGAGGAGCCGCTCAGCTCCGAGACCATCTCGATAAAAAGAAGCGACCTCAAGGAGGAGAGCAAGCCGCGCATAGACATCGACAAGCGGAAGCTGAAGATAGTCTGCTACCATTGCGGACAGAAGCTGGACCTCACCGACATGGAGCCGTTCAGCGCGGTCGAGTGTCCGGCTTGCGACGTCAAGATAATAGTCCCAAAATGGTTCGAGAACTATCTCCTCGAGGAGCCTGGCGGGGAGGGGGGAATGGCCACGGTCTTCAGAGCGCTCGACCTCACCCTCGACAGGGAGGTCGCAATCAAGATACTGAACTCCTCCTTCGCAGCTGAGACCGACAGGAGCCAGCTCTTCCTCCACGAGGCGAGGACGGCCGCCACCATCAACCACTACGCGGTCATCCCTGTCTACACCTGCGGCATCTCCAACGGGAAGCCATTCATCGTCATGCAATACATGGACGGAGGTGCCCTGGACACCAGGCTCGAGAAGGCCGACGGCAGGCTGCCGGTGAGCCAGGTCGTCAAGTGGTTCAAGGATATAGCCGACGGTCTCGACAACGCCAGACGCCACGGGATCATCCACCACGATGTGAAGCCTGCAAACATCCTCTTGGACAAGGACGGGAACGCGAAGATCGGCGACTTCGGGATAGCCCAGATCCTCCACGACTGGCGCTCCGAGAACATCGCGAAGATAACCAAGACGTGGGCAAGCCCGAACTACGTCAGCCCCGAGAAGGTCATGACCGGACAGGAGGACCACTTCGGGGACATCTACAGCCTGGGCGTATCGATGTTCCAGATGCTCACTGGGCAGCTTCCCTTCGACGATCCCGACATGAGAACGCTGATACGCATGAGGCTGGAGAAGGATCCGCCGAATCCGAAGGAGATCCGGCCGGAGATCCCGCTGAAGATCTCCCAGCTCATCCTTTCGATGATGAACAGGAGCCCCGACAAGCGCCCCACATACAGGGAGATAGTCAACGAGATAGACGAGCACCTCAAGCTCAACGAGAGCGTGAAGAAGGCGCCGGAGAAAGCCGATGCGAAGCCGAAGAAGCCAGCCGCCAAAAGGAAGAAGACGGGAGGAGGCATGTCCAGATTCTCCAACAGGTTCAAGAAGGAGAAATGGTCCCCTCTCAATCTGGCAGTCCATGCCGCCATCTCCATCTTCATGATTGGAGGCGCGGTCTTCCTGTGGAAGGGCGGATATCTCGAGGAAATCTTCGGCAGAAGAGGTGCTCTCGCGAAAACCATGCCACAGGACATGCTCCCGGAGGCCACCGAACAGTTCAGGTCGGGCAACCCGGCAAGAGCCTGCGAAATCGCCAAGGAGGCGGCCGAAAGCGCCGGAGCCGACAAGAAATTGCTGAAACAGGCCGTAGTGCAGGCCGCGGTCGGAATCTATCTGCAGAACCTGCCGGACGCGAAGATCGAATGCCTTTCCTTCGCGGAGAAGCTCTCGAACTATGGAGTGGACGAGGACGATCCGGCCATGCTCCTGATCCGTTTCATGTCCAACGGGGAGACATACACGAGCAGGCTCAAGGATGCTTTCTCCGACGACGACTACTACAGGGCTCTGGCAAGCTACTGCCTATACGTAAAATCCATATACGACGGAGAGAAGGACCTCGAGAGAGTCTCCTTCTCCAGAAGATGCCTCGCCGCAGGAGAGAAGGTGGCTCCGGAATTCTGGGGCAACGCATGGCTCGGCAGAGTCCACACTTGGAAGGAATGGATGGAGTTTGGAAAGGGGGATGCCGCCGGCCTCGAACCCCTCATCGCCGCCAATAAATACGAACTGACAAGCCCGGGAGCCAGGAAACCCGATTCGAAGCCTGCGGAGGAGCCGGAAAGCGTCGCCATGAGACCTCCGGAGCAGGAGAAGTCCGAACTCGATCTGAAACCGGCCGAAGAGAAAGCAGTCGCCGACGTGGATCTCTCCCTCCTGACGGCCAAATGGCTCGAGGACGACAGGGCGTCTTTCGCCTCGGGGAGGCCAAGGCCGTCGGACTACAATTTCACCGCCTCGCAGATGGATGGCTATCTGGCTGGAGTGCAGGAGTCGCGCAGGGAAAACGAAAGCACGCGGTTGAGGCAGGTCTCCGGGATGAAGAACTATCTCTGCCAGCTCCTCTCAAGATCGGCATACAACAAGCCGGTGAAGACAAGCGACGGCAGGACCTTCACCGGCCAGATGATGGCGAACCCGAACTACATCTCGATGAAGACGGGCAAGGGATTCCAAAGACTGAACTGGAACCAGCTCCCCCCAGCCGAGATGACCAGGATAATCTCCCATTTCGCGGAGGCCAGGATGAAGGTCTCCGGCGCCGCCGGAACCTCCGCCGAAACCAGAAAGAAGGAGGCCGCCCAGGACTACCTGCGCCTGGCCATCCTTTGCGACTGGTATGGAGACTACCCCGATGCCGTCGAATACGCCAGGAAAAGCATCTCCGTATATCCCGACAGCGAGAAGAGCGTCAAAAAGTTCATGATGAAATGAAGACTCTCAACATATACGTCGCCAAGGAGTTCCTGGCCACCGCAGCGGTCTCGATTCTGGTCCTCACGTTCGGACTCACAGGGGTCCGGCTCATCAAAATAATAGAGGCCCTCACCAAGGGAATACCCTTCTCCGACGCGGCCAACCTGCTCTTCTACGCGGTCCCGTTCCTGCTCACCCTCGCAATACCATGCAGCGTCCTGGTCGCCACCATGCTCACCTTCGGGAAGATGTCCGCGAACAACGAGATAACCGCCATGCGCGCATGCGGAATATCCATACTCCAAATAATATCGCCGGTCATCATCGTCGCGCTCGCAAGCTCCTGCATATGCCTCTATCTCCAGCTCGACGCCGGCCCGAAGTACATGGGCGAGGCCAAGCGCATGCTGAAGGAAGTCGGCGCCCAGAACCCCCTCGCGCTCATCGAACCAGGACTCCCCATCGAATATGAGAACATAAACATATTCATAGACGACAAGGACGAGAACAACAAGCTCCGTGGAATCCAGGTCTATGTGGCGAAGAGGGACAGGTCCGGCATCGAGCAGGACGTCTGCGCCCGCACCGGAGATATCTCCGTTGACGAGAGCACGCAGACCATGAGGATAATACTCTATGACGCGATCATCAAGAGCTACGAGGACGACTCGAGCAAGAAGATAACCTCGTCCAAGTCCGTCGAGTTCACCATAGACTACGGGAACAACCTCAACAGGGCCAAGATAGGGGAGAAGGCCAGATACCTCACCATGAGGGAGCTCTTCGCCCGGGCCCTGCTCTTCAGAAGCAGGGGACAGGACACCACCGTCCTCGAACTGGAGCTCAATCAGCGCATCGCCCTCGGATTCTCCCCCATAGCCTTCCTGCTGCTGGGACTCCCGCTCGCGGTGAGAACCTCCCGCAGGGAGACATCCATCGGACTCTTCCTCAGCGTAGGGCTCGCCGGAGCCTACTTCGTCTCCATAATGATATTCAACGCCTTCGGCAACCGACCCGGAATCTATCCCCAGTATCTGCTCTGGATACCAAACATCCTCTATCAGGCCGGCGGCATCTACTTCCTCTGCAAACTCGTGAGAAGATAAATGCTCGACCAGCGCGACTACATGAGGGAAAGACGAGGAGGCCACCAAATAGGATGCTTGTTCGGTCCGGGAGCGGTGGGAACCATACTCTTGTTTACCATCTCGGCATTCGTCCTGCAGAGCTTCAACCCGGAGATGATCTCCAACCTGAGCCTGGTCTCGCAGGATGTCTTCGACGGGCAGATTTACAGGTGCTTCACATATATGCTGCTGCACGGCGGGATGGGACACATATTCTTCAACATGTGGGGACTCTATCTATTCGGAAACATACTCGAACAGCGGATAGGAACACAAAGGTTCTACATGCTATACCTGATCAGTGGCCTGTCGGGCGCCGCCCTCTGGCTGATCTTCAACAGATACTCCATCGCACCATGCATCGGCGCCAGCGGCGCCGTGTTCGGGATAATGGTCGCCACGGCGCTATTCTACCCGGACATGAGGATAATGCTCCTCTTCCCACCCATCCCGATGAAGATGAAGACATTCGCGTTCGCGTACGCGGCCATCGAAATCTTCCTCGAATTCGGAGGCGGAGATGGAAACGTCGCGCACATTGTCCACCTCGGCGGATTCATCGGCGGATACGCTTACGTCAAAATCCTGTACGGAAGCCATGTCTGGGGAATCGGCTCCCTCTTCAAGAAAAAACCCAAGCACGCGCTATATGACAGGGACCAATACATCCTCTTTCCCAACCCGGAAAAGGTCTCCCAGGAGGAGCTCGACCGCCTCCTCGACAAAATATCCGCCGACGGCATCAACAGCCTCTCCGACGACGAGATGGACACCCTCCGCAGGGCGAGAGAGGAGATGAACAGACACTAGCTCGCGCCGAAACGAAAACTTGAACGTCGAAACCAGAAATGCCCAAAATGATTCCAGCTGAATGCGCCCGGTCCACCGAGAGCAGGGCGGAAGTCCTCCTCTTCGAGGCGATGAGAAAACAGCTTCCCGCGGAATGGACAGTATTCCACTCCCTCGGCCTGCTCGACAAGAGCCGCAGGGGCAGGCTCCTCGATGCCGAGATCGACTTCGCAATCCTGCATCCCCGGTTCGGAATCCTGGTGATCGAGGTCAAGGGCGGGATCATCGCATGCAAGGACGGAACATGGACGCAGAACGGATGGAGGCTGGACAAGAGCCCGGCCAGACAGGCCGCGGACAACAAATACGCCCTGATGAGATACCTCAAACGCTCCTCACATGACGGATTCCTACCTGCGAATCTCGCACATGCCGTATGCTTCCCGGATTGCTTCGACATGGAAACCCCTCCGCCCGACTGCGAAGGAATTTGCATCACCGGCAAGGACATGCCGTATCTGGCCGAGGCGGTCGAGAAGATTCTCTCGGAGTTCCATGATAACAACCCCATGCCCGAATCAGACGCGGCGTTCATCCTGAAAAAACTCGCACCCGCCTTCGACTATGGCATCGCACTCTCCGACAACGTCCATATCTCGGAGGCGAAGATCGTCCAGCTCACCGAGCAGCAGTGCGAAATGCTCAATTTCATATCCGGGCACAAGAGAGCGCTGATACGCGGCTGCGCAGGTTCCGGCAAGACGGTGCTCGCACTTAAGAAGGCCCGCGAACTCGCCGCATCCGGTGCAAACGTCCTCCTCCTCGCATACAACTCCCTCCTATGCGAGAAGCTCAAATGCGCCTCCGCCGGAGAAGAGAGGATCAACGCCACGACATTCCACGACCTCTGCACGGCGCATCTTCAGGCGAACGGACTCGACCTGTCGCCAAGGCGGAACGACGACAAGGTGTGGACCGAGACCATCCCGGCGGAATTCATGAACATCCTCTCCAGGGCCCCGCTTCAGTTCGATGCGGTCATCGTAGACGAGGGGCAGGATTTCAGACGGAGCTACTGGGATTCGGTGGCGAAGCTTGTCAGGGACGATGGCCACTTCTACATCTTCTACGACCCCGACCAGAACCTCTACAACGACAAGATCGCCATCCCGGAACTCGGAGTGCCGTTCGTGCTCGACAAGAACTGCCGGAACACGGCGGAGATTTTCAACGCCCTCAAGCCATATTGCTCCGGGAATGTCCGCATTTCGGACCTCGCCCCGGCCGGAATGCCGGTGAGGGAAGTCCGAAATTGCTCCGGCCCCGGACGCAGGGAGGCGCTGGCGGAAATCCTATCCTCTCTTTCCCAGGGAGGGCTCTTCGAGAGGCAGATAGTGGTTCTCGGCGGACATTCGATGTCCAAGACCTGCATCGGCGCTAACCCGCGAGTCGGCAAGTTCGAGATGGTCGAAAACGGGCCCCACGACATAGGCAGAATCCCCTACTTCACCTACATGAAGTTCAAGGGATGCGAGGCCGACGCCGTAATACTCCTCGACGTCTCCGACGACGACCCGCGCTGGAACAAGGAGGGACTCTGCACCGCCATCTCAAGGGCGAAGCACGTCCTCTGCATCGTTAGAAAGTGATTACCATTCCATCATCCCAAATCCACCTGAATTTTGCATTCATAGGTAGCAACATTCTTTAAACGCAAAATTTAGGTTTATCGTCCTCCTGCGGAGGACTCTCGAACCCTGCG